>NZ_JBFRSX010000011.1:0-33867 GCF_041473835.1 Vibrio sp. 10N.222.55.A1
AATTTAGGCAACAACGCCAGCGTAAAGCGTTGATCTTCGAGTATGTTGGCTTGATTGGTGTGTTTGTCGGTTATGGTTTGGTGCAAAGCGCGGCGGCACTTTACGTGATCGATCACCTGTTCTTTGCATTGGCGCTGGCGATCAAAACTTACTTCCAGAAAATCGCAGACCCGGCAGACATGGCATCAACTGCTGGTGTCTCTTTCACCATCAATCATATTGCAGCGGTCGTTATTCCAGTGGTGTTTGGTGTGATTTGGTTGTCTTCTCCTGCAACGGTTTTCTATATTGGTGCAGTGATGGCCGTGGTTTCTCTAGCGCTATCTTTAAACATTCCGAAGAAACCTGAAGAGGGCAACGAAGTGCGAATGTTTAGCTGGCGCTAATGTTGGTCTCGATATTATGAAATAAGCAAAAAGCTCCAATAGTGATATTGGAGCTTTTTGTTTATGTGGGATATGTATATCTAATCCGCAAAATAGGTTTCACGCGGATCAGTTTCTTACGGTTTTTAATTCGGTACGCAGCTTGAAAATTCCCTTTGGTGCCTTGGTGAGTAAAATGCCGCAAAGCAGGGGGATCATCATAAACAATGATTGTTCAGACAGAACTTCACCGTTGACGTAACAAGATATTAGCAGCGCTACTACCGGGAAAATCAAAAAGCAGATAGACGCTTGGAAAGGGGTCGAAACCTGTCCTAATTTGAAGTAAGCCACAACGCCGCCAACACTCGCGACAAAGCCTAGGTAAACCACGGCTGAGATTGAATCCCCAGTGAAGGATTCAACATTCACGTTTTCACCTACAGCTGAAACAGCGAATAAGAATAAAGCAGCAATCAGGCTCGGTACGGCGTTGTAGGTTAGTACTTCAATACCTTTGCAGTGCTTTTGAACCAGCACATACATAACTGCGTGAATCGCAACAGCAAGGCCTAAGCAAACCGTGCCAATTAGGTAGTCATCGCCACCCATCTGCATTTCATTACCAAGGATTAGACATAGGCTCACAACAGCAGTAATCAAACCGAATATCTGGTGCTTCGCTAGTCGTAGACCTAAGAATAAGCCAGACATCAGCATCACAACCACAGGCATGTTGGCGAAGATGATCGACGCTAAACCTGAAGAGATGTATTGCTCGCCATAGATCATCAACGTAAACGGAATCGCGAAATACATCAACGCAACAATAAGCAGCCATTGGCGCTTACCTTTAGGGAACAGCAGTGGTTGGTTGAAGACTTTCGCCAATACTGCAAGCAGAGGTGCTGCAAGTAAAAAGCGCAACGCAGTAGCAAAAATAGGTGGGATAGAATGCAATGCTACTTCCATCGCGAACCAAGTGGTTCCCCAAATTAAGCAAACAGAGACAAAAAGCAAGATAGTTAGAGACTTCGAATTCATGGTGACTACTCATTAATAATTATTTTAAATCATAAGCTTGTGGCGCCTTAATGACGTGGCACAGTATAAGTAGGTCGTCGGAGAAAGTTTTTGTCTTTTTATCTCTAATTTGAGTTTTTTGTGGAAATTAAATCTCTAGTATGATTATTTTATAGAAAATAAATTCGCTTTAGATAGTTAAAGTAAAGTCATTGTTCTTTGTGAGGTTTAATTTAACTTAAGGAATGGTCAACTCAACGAGTATGGCTGTTGGGTTATTGCTGTTAGCGTAGCAACAAAAAACGCGCCCTTAATGAGGCGCGTTTTTGAGCAATACGTTTAAGAGGCTGCGTCTACTGCGTAACAGGCTTAACTTGTTTGGGTTGTCTTACCGCAAGGATAAGTTGTGGTAGCAGTGACATCACTATCATGCCGGTCATTAGTGAGTATTGTACTGCAGTGAATGATTCACCCATTAACACCATGCCTGTCACGATGCCAGCCACTGGGTTTGCGATTCCACCGAAGGTGAAATCAACCACCGACATACGTTGTAGCAACCACACATACATGCCGTAACCCAGCGCTGTGTTTAGGCCAATCACCCACACGAGTCCCATAGCATTACGAGTATCGAAATGAGTCACGGCATTAACATAAGGCTGCGGGTCGATGAATGCATGAACGCCAGACGCGACAGACAAAATCGTACCACCCAGAATCAACTGCCACGTTAATACCTTCCACCAGTGCATGCGGTTACCCAGTGACTTGGTAATGCTGCTGCCGATGACAATACACATTATTGCGGCAAACATTGCGCCTAAACCGATTGGGTTCAGAGCAATTTGGCTTGGGTTAAACAGTATCCACGCTAAGGTGATCAAGCCAATACCCGAAAGGGCTTGAATCAGATGCGGGCGCTGTTTTTTCACTACCCAGTGGAAGATCATCGCGAACACCGGCACGGAGATCATGCCCACGCCAGAGATTGCCGAAGGCAGCGTTAGCGCCATCACGAAGATCAAGCCAAAGAAGGTCGCGATATTGATAAGGCCCAGTGTGAAAATGATTTGCCACTCGCCTTTTTTAGGCAGTGTTGGTTTTACTGCTAGCAATAACAAACCAGCAGGTAACGCACGCAAAGCACCCAATAATAATGGTGGCCACTCCTGTAGCGTAAATTGCGTCACTGCATAGGTTGTTCCCCAAAAGAACGCGGGGATCATTGCTAATAATATGTTCATTTAAAATATCTTTACGTTAAGATAACTATTGTGTGAACTGTATACTGAGAACTAGTGGTTGTAAAGTATCTTTATGTTAAACTAGTTTGAAGTAATCAGACTAACAACGGAGCGAGATTGCAAATGGATGCTATCGACCGCGTAGTAGAGCAATGGGCAAAGGAAAAGCCCGAACTAGATACTGAGCCTATGGCAATGATGGGTCGGATTATGCGTATTGCCAAGTATATGGAGACGCAAGTTGCCGAGCTTCATAAAAAATACGACATGAAGCTGGGTGAGTTTGATGTGCTGGCGACGTTGCGACGTTCTGGGAAGCCTTACCGACTGACGCCATCTGAACTGATTGGATCCATGATGCTGACATCTGGCGCGATGACCAATCGCCTTGATAAGCTAGAAGCCAAAGGGCTGATCAGTCGTGAACACAGCAAAGAAGACAGACGCAGCGTGAGTGTTCAGTTAACAAAAGATGGTCTTATTCTGATTGACCAAATGATGACTGAACATGTCGAAATGCAGAAAAAACTGGTTAAATCATTGTCTGCGAGTCAGAAGAAGAACACCAACCAACTTCTGAAAACATGGTTGAGCGCGTACGAGTAGTTTTTCTGATCTTCCTTTAGATTCAATAAAAAACCGAAGCTTAATCGCTTCGGTTTTTTTGTGCTTGTTTAAGAACTTCAAGTACAGCGAATTGGCGAGTTAAGCTTGCAGCATCTCGTCACTGAACAGTTCTGCACAACCAATGCCGTTGATGGCGCAACTTTCGTCGATGTCTGAGATGTCACCGCTGACCCCAATCGCACCAAGTACCGTTTTATCCTTATCTCGAATCAGTAGGCCCCCTGGCACTGGCACCATGTTTCCGTGTGCGAGTACGTTTACGGCGGAGATAAATGCTGGTCGATTATCAGCATCTTGGGCGAGTTTTCTAGAGGAACAACCCAGTGCGAGTGCTCCCCACGCTTTAGCAATCGCGATGTCTGGTCGCATCATGCTAGAGCCGTCTTGACGTTGCAGAGAAATCAGCTTGCCACCGCTGTCTAAGACGGCGACCGTCAAAGGTTCTGTGTGGATTTTGTTTCCTGCTTTTAAGGTTCCATCGATGATGGTTAACGCTTGTTGTAGAGTCAAACTTCCCATGTTATCTCCTAGTTTTTCAAGGGGCATACGTACCAAGCTCAGCCAGCCAATCATTACTCTAGTTTGTGAATAATCATTGACTGGTTCAGCTCGGTACAAGAGTCCTAACTGGACTCTTGTAATAGCCCATAGCTGGGTAAAGTTAGGAAGGCGGCGAACTCTTCGGCTGTAGAAAGTTGATAGAAAAGATCAGCTGTCTCTTCAAATCGACCAGCTGAATAGCGCGAGTCTCCGACTTCATGTTTTATCGTGTCTAACTCCTGGTAAAGCCAAGAGTGGAATAGTTGCTTGGTAAAGGTTTGGCCGTCATCAAGCGTGACGCCGTGGTGGATCCATTGCCAAATATTGGCTCTCGAGATCTCAGCGGTCGCCGCATCTTCCATAAGGCCGTAGATAGGTACACAGCCGTAGCCTTGAATCCAAGCTTCGATGTAATAAAGCGCGATGCGTATATTCTTACGCACACCCGCTTCGTCGCGGCTGCCTTCGCAAGGTTTTAGTAACGAATCTGCATTGATCACATGCTCTGGGCTTTGGAAATCCATTTGGTTTACTTTGCCATCAAGGTGCTTATCGAATATCGACATCGCTAAATCAACCAGTGCAGGGTGCGCGACCCAAGTGCCATCGTGTCCGTTCTGAGATTCTCTCTGCTTATCTTCGATAACCTTGGCGGTGACACGCGCCATTTCTTGCGGATCTTTTGCTGGAATAAAAGCCGACATACCACCCATCGCCAGTGCGCCACGAGCGTGACAAGTACGCACCAGTAGTTGGCTATAGGCGTTGAGGAATTCTTGATCCATACCGATCCCATGGCGGTCAGGCAGGATGCGGTCTTTATGGTTTTTCAGCGTTTTGATGTAGCTGAAGATGTAATCCCAACGGCCACAGTTCATTGCCACGATATGATCACGCATGGCGTACAAGATCTCTTCCATTTGGAATACGGCTGGAAGTGTCTCAATCAAAACTGTCGCACGAATTGTGCCTTTGGGTACGTGGAAATAGTTTTCGGTGAAGCTGAAAATATCGTCCCACCACTGTGCTTCTTCCATGCTCTCAAGCTTGGGAATGTAGTAGTAAACGCCTAAGCTTTGTTGTGCACGTGATTGATAGTTGTGGAAAAAGTACAAAGCGAAGTCCATCAAGCAACCGCCGATAGGCTGATTGTTGAATTGGATGGATTGCTCAGGAAGGTGGATCCCTCGTGGGCGAGCGATCAGCAGTGCAGGATCGTCGTTTAATTGGTAACGCTTCTGCTTCTTCTCATCGAAATGGCTAATGGTGCCAAGGTTGGCGTCTCTTAGGTTGATTTGCCCTTCGACCATATTGGCCCAAGTCGGGGAAGACGCATCTTCAAAGCAGCACATGAAGACTTTCGCGCCTGAGTTTAGCGCGTTGATCACCATCTTTCTTTCGATAGGCCCGGTGATCTCTACTCGGCGATCGAGTAGCTCTGGTGGCGGTGTCGCCACTTTCCACTCTTTATTCTGGCGAATGGAAATGGTGTCCTTTCTGAAATTGGGTAACTCACCCTCGTCATATTGAGCTTGTTTTACGTCGCGGTCACTTAGCAGGGCATGACGGCGATCTCCAAACTTATTGACGAGAGCTTCTAAGAATTTTAATGCATCTTTAGACAAGATCTCTTTGTACTCGGAGTTGTCCATCTTCCCAAGTACCTGCATACATTGTACTTCTTCTCTCTCTTTTACGTCATTCATCATTGTTGTCTCCTTTATACAATACGATGCCACTTTGTATACAAAATGCTCTTTTTAAGGATATTTATATTGTAGAAATTGTAAACAAGCAAACGGTATTTAACATTTATTTATCATTTGATCTTTTTGTAATTTATTTTTACGTAAAGATATTTTATGTAAAGCAATGAATTGTAAGCTTTTCAGGATGAGTGCGTACTTAATGCGATGGGTTGATGTAACGAAATTGTTTCGTTCTGGGGTTGATAAATAGCTAGGATGGTTCATAGTACACAAAAGTTAGTTTAATTGTATACAATCTGAACTGGAGGTTCGAATGGCAATTATGAAAGCGATTGAAGCAGCGGTAGAGGTGCTTAAACGTGAAGGTGTAGACATCGCATTTGGTGTTCCCGGCGCAGCAATTAACCCTATGTATGCGGCTATGAAAAAGCTCGGAGGAATCGACCACGTCTTAGCTCGTCACGTAGAGGGTGCATCCCATATGGCTGAAGGGTATACGCGTACCAATCAAGGCAATATAGGTGTGTGTATTGGTACTTCTGGTCCTGCGGGAACGGACATGATCACGGGCCTTTATTCTGCGTCTGCAGATTCAATCCCAATTCTATGCATCACCGGCCAAGCGCCCCGTGCTCGTCTTCATAAAGAAGATTTCCAAGCGGTCGACATTGAATCTATCGCTAAACCAGTCACTAAATGGGCAACCACGGTGCTGGAACCTGCACAAGTGCCACGCGCATTTCAAAAAGCCTTTCATTTAATGCGTTCGGGTCGTCCGGGGCCAATCCTGATTGATCTACCGATTGATGTTCAGCTGGCTGAAATTGAATTTGATATCGATACCTATGAACCGCTAGAACCTTATAAGCCACAAGCAACCCGCGTGCAGGTTGAGAAAGCATTAACCATGATGTCTCAATCTGAAAAACCGCTGATTGTATCGGGTGGTGGCGTGATTAACGCTGGTGCGTCTGAATTGTTGCAACAGTTTGCCGAGATCACTGGAGTTCCTGTGATTCCAACCTTGATGGGTTGGGGCTCGATCCCAGATGATCATGAATTAATGGCAGGCATGGTAGGGCTACAAACGTCTCACCGTTACGGCAACGAAACCATGCTCAAATCTGACTTCGTGTTTGGTGTCGGTAACCGTTGGGCCAACCGTCATACCGGGTCCGTGGATGTTTACACCGAAGGTCGTAAGTTTGTACATGTGGACATTGAACCAACTCAAATCGGCCGTGTGTTCTGTCCGGATTTGGGCATAGTCTCTGATGCGAAAGCAGCACTAGAGCTAATGGTTGAAGTGGCGCAAGAGTGGCGTGATGCTGGCAAACTGCCAAACCGAAATGCTTGGGCAAGTGAGTGTCAGGAACGCAAATCGACCATGCTGCGTAAAACCAATTTCGATGAAGCGCCAATGAAACCGATGCGTGTTTATGAAGAGATGAACAAGGCATTTGGTCGTGACACTTGTTATGTGAGCACAATTGGTTTGTCGCAAATTGCTGCCGCTCAGTTCCTGCATGTTTATAAGCCGCGTAACTGGATCAACTGTGGTCAAGCTGGCCCATTGGGTTGGACAACGCCAGCCGCATTAGGCGTACGAGCTGCTGATCCAAATCGCGATATCGTTGCTATCTCTGGTGACTACGATTTCCAATTCATGATCGAAGAACTGGCCGTTGGCGCGCAATTCAACCTGCCATATATTCATGTGTTGGTGAACAACTCGTATCTAGGTTTAATTCGCCAAGCACAGCGTCAATTTGATATCGATTATTGTGTACAACTGGCGTTTGATAACCAGAATGCGCCAGAGCTTGAAGGCTACGGTGTTGATCATGTTGCGGTTGTTGAAGGCCTAGGCTGTAAGGCAATTCGAGTTCGTGAACCAGACCAAATTGCCGCTGCGTTTGAGCAAGCCAAAGAGCTGATGAACAAGCATAAGGTACCAGTGGTTGTTGAGCTGATTCTTGAGCGAGTAACTAACATAGCAATGGGCGTTGAGATCAATGCCATCAACGAGTTTGAGCCACTTGCCGAAAGTCGCGGCGATGCCCCAACGGCGCTAGCGTACAAGTAATCATTAAGTCATGTGTATCCGTTAGAGCTGAGGTTTAGCTCTACGGAAAAGCCTCCAATAGAGCGAGGCTCTACTACAAATAACCAGGTTTTCAAAAATAAAGAATAAGGACAGAGTCATGGCAAAATTTGCAGCAAACTTGTCAATGTTATTCACGGAAGTTGATTTTATGGATCGCTTTGAAGCCGCCGCAGATGCGGGCTTTCAAGGTGTGGAATACCTTTTCCCTTACGCTTTTGATGCTCAGGCAATCAAAGCAAAGCTCGACGCTAATAACCTAGAGCAAGTGCTATTTAACCTGCCTGCGGGTGATTGGGACGCTGGCGACCGTGGTATCGCGGTAGACCCAGCGCGAGTTGAAGAGTTTCAAGCGGGTGTACCTAAAGCCATCGCTTACGCAAAAGTGCTCGGTTGCACTCAAGTGAATTGCTTGGCGGGGGTTGTTCCGCAAGGTGTGACCCAACAAGACGCGCAATCGGCGTTTGTGATTAACCTGCATTACGCGGCGAACGCGCTAGCAGCAGAAGGCATTAGCTTAGTGATAGAAGCGATCAATACCCGTGATATTCCGGGCTTCTTCTTAAACACTACAGAGCAAGCCAAAGCGATCATCAAAGAGGTAGGGAGCGATAACCTTTCTATCCAATACGATATTTATCACATGCAAATTATGGAAGGCGATCTTACGCCGACCATGCAGCAGAACATTGGTCAAATCGCACACGTGCAACTGGCTGATAACCCAGGCCGACACGAACCGGGTACTGGCGAAATCAATTATCCATTCGTGCTCAATTATCTTGATAAGCTTGGTTATCAAGGCTGGGTTGGCTGCGAATACAAACCTAAAACGACAACGACAGAAGGCCTTGGTTGGCTGCACCAGTACCGTTAATTGCGTCTGGTAACCCTCAAACGTTAAGGAGAACAACATGTCTAAAATTGCAT
This sequence comes from Vibrio sp. 10N.222.55.A1, assembly GCF_041473835.1. Classification (NCBI taxonomy): domain Bacteria; kingdom Pseudomonadati; phylum Pseudomonadota; class Gammaproteobacteria; order Vibrionales; family Vibrionaceae; genus Vibrio; species Vibrio sp. 10N.222.55.A1. The sequence continues at coordinate 8,546 of NZ_JBFRSX010000011.1, forward strand.
TTATCGGAACTGGCATCATGGGTAAACCTATGGCGAGCAACCTTCAAAAAGCAGGTCACGATTTGATTCTTTCGGATCATTTTAATGCAGCACCAGCTGATCTCGTTGCCGCTGGCGCAACAGTTTGTCATTCACCCGCGGAAGCGGCAGAGGTGGCAGACATCATTATCTTAATGGTGCCGAATACACCACAAGTTGAAGATGTCCTGTTTGGTGACAACGGCGTCGAGCAAGGCCTCACAGCAGGTGGCGCAACGGGTAAGCTAGTTATCGATATGAGTTCAATCTCGCCAATCGCGACCAAAGCAATTGCAGCGCGAATCAACGAAGGCGGCGCTTCATACCTAGATGCTCCGGTTTCTGGTGGTGAAGTGGGCGCGATTAACGCGGCTCTGACCATCATGGTTGGCGGTGAGCAAGACGCCTTTGATAAAGCACGCCCGCTGTTTGAAATCATGGGTAAGAACATCACGCTGGTAGGTGATAACGGTGCAGGTCAAACATGTAAAGTGGCTAACCAGATCATCGTTGCTCTTAATATCGAAGCGGTGTCTGAAGCCTTGGTTTTTGCTTCAAAAGCCGGTGCAGATCCAGCACGAGTTCGTCAGGCGCTATTAGGTGGCTTTGCTAACTCTAAGATATTGGAAGTACACGGTGAGCGTATGGTTGAAGGCACCTTTGACCCTGGCTTTAGAATCTCACTACACCAGAAAGACCTGAATCTGGCGTTAACGGGCGCACAAGAATTAGGTGTTGCACTACCGAATACGGCTAACGCTCAAGAGTTGTTTGGCGAGTGTGCCGAAATGGGCGGTGAAGGTTGGGACCACTCTGCGCTTATTCAAGCGATTGAGAAACGTTCTGACCACTCGATTCGTTAATCTAGTTAACGGTTTATCCGTCAACAATTCATTGGTCTTTTCACTTAAATAGGGTCTAGGGCCAATAAATACGGGCTGCCATCGCATGTAATGTCGAATAGTAAATCTACTTTCAGGCCTCGATAGAACATCAATGTGTTAGTCCACCAGTTTCAAACAGTTTGTTTATAAATCGCGTAGTTTCGTCTCCTTTTATACGCGTTCCTGATACGAGGCAAAGGTTGAAGTTGTTCCTTTCCAACTTGATCTTAGCAGGCACCCTTTGGCCTTGTATCGGGGTTCTTTTTTTCTCCGTCAACTAAGGAGTGGATGATGGACATTGATGCTAAGCAGTTTCTACAAACCCTTTTCTCAAGTGCTGTTAATCAGGCGCTACCTAAGAATCACATCGAACCTTTTCTTCCTAAAGACATTTTTTACCGCTCAGCCAACCAAGCTGGGCGTACTGTGGTGATAGGAGCAGGTAAAGCGGCCGCGTCAATGGCAGCAGAGCTTGAAGCGGTTTGGCAGGCAAAAAAACAACAAGATCTCGCACTGCGTGATCTTGAAGGCTTAGTCGTGACCCGCTACGAACACACCGCCCCTTGCGAACATATCGAAGTGATTGAAGCTGCGCACCCCGTGCCAGATGCGATGGGCTTAGAAGTGAGCCAACGTATGCTGCAATTGGTGAGTGGCTTGAGCGCTGACGACACGGTTATTTGCCTACTGTCGGGTGGCGGTTCCGCTTTGCTAAGTCTGCCCGGTGGCGATATCAGCTTGGCAGAGAAGCAACAAATCAATAAGGCGTTGCTTAAATCAGGCGCCGCCATTGATGAGATGAATTGTGTTCGCAAACATCTATCTTCGATAAAAGGCGGTCGACTCGCCAAAGCAGCGTATCCTGCAAGGGTAGTGTCACTGGCGATTTCTGATGTGCCGGGCGATGACATCAGTGTGATTGCATCGGGCCCAACCGTACCCGACACCACCACGCGTTTTGATGCGATGGCCATTTTAGAACGTTATCAAATAGAAACACCACGCTCGGCATTTGAATGGCTAAATAATCCAGAGTCAGAGACCATTAAGCCAGATGATGCCTGTTGGAAGAACGCGGAGCACCATATTATCGCTACCCCGATGTCGGCATTGGAATCCGCTGCTGCAGAAGCTGAAGGCTTGGGTATTCCCGCTTATGTGTTGAGTGATTGCATAGAGGGAGAAGCGCGAGATGTCGCGAAGGTGCATGCTGCGCTAGCCAAACAAGTGGCTAATAACAAGCACCCATTCGAGACGCCTTGCGTGATACTTTCCGGCGGGGAAACCACAGTAACCGTTAAAGGCAATGGTCGCGGTGGGCGTAACTGTGAGTTCTTGTTGAGCTTGTATAACGAGCTTAAGGGACAAGACAACATATTTGCATTAGCTGCCGATACCGACGGGATTGATGGCGTGGAAGACAATGCGGGCGCATGGATCACGCCTCAAACATGGCAACAAGGTTCGAGCCTGTCGCTTAAAGCGCAAGACTATCTCGATGCCAACAACAGCTACGATTTCTTCAAGCAAGTCGATGTGCTTCTTACCACGGGGCCGACGCTGACCAATGTGAATGACTTTCGCGCAATATTGATTCTTTAACTTGAACAGTTCAAAAACACGGTATGGAATGGTCGCTTCTTAACAAATAGAGCGGCCATTTTATTGTTATCAATGCGGTGACCTTGAGTTCTGAGATTATCTTCTGGACTAATGAAGCACGTTGATTACTATGATTTTAGTAACGAGCTGTAAAGGATGCAATATGTCTAGGATCAGACAAAAGAATCAAGATTTAATCATCGAAGTCGCGTGTGAACAATTCGCCACTCATGGTTATGCCGCAACAAAAATGGCCGATATCGCAAAAGCGGCCGACATTCCCAAACCCAACGTATTCTACTATTTCAGCTCTAAAGATAAGCTCTACAACGCTGTGCTTGAAACCGTCACTCAGCCTTTACTAGAAGCGTCTCGTCCGATTGAAGAGCTCAGCGATCCTGTTGAAGCCTTGTCTCAATATATTCAAACCAAGCTGATCATTTCTCGCGATCATCCACATGCCTCTAAGGTATTTGCCAATGAAGTGATGTCTGGCGCTAAAGTATTGCCGAAAGAGATTGGTGACGAGCTGTATAAGCAATCCCAGATGATTCTTGATAAGTTCTCGACATGGTCGGCGCAGGGCCTAATGGACGATGTTCCCGCTCATCACCTGATGTTTACCATCTGGGCGGCAACTCAAACCTACGCCGATTTTGGCTGGCAGATTTGCAGCGTGATGCAGAAGGACCAACTCGATGATAAAGACTATGCCGATGCTGCTCAGTTCATCACACAGTTAGTGATTAAAGGCTGTGGTGTGAAAAGCTAATGTTGTTTGAACGTTTATCTAGGTGTGTGAGTGACTATAAGCACAGAACCTCTTTTGTGACCTGTTGTGCAATAACTCATTTATCTTGAATTCGGTTCGATTAGGTATGCCATTTTATTTAAATGACAGGTTATAGTATCGCGAAAATTGGCGGCACTTACTCTTCTGAAAAGCGAAAAGCTGGAAACTTATAGATGAAGCCGCTAACAATATTACACGCACAACATTAAGGTTTAGCAATGACGCTTAAAAGCTTGGCATGCACCATCAGCGCAGTTCTGCTTGCAGGTTGCGGTTCAACGGTCGCGACGCAAACATACAACGCTGATCTGATCATCACCAACGGACAGGTTCTCACCATCAATTCAGAAATGGATGTGATTGAAGATGGTGTTGTTGTAGTGAAAAACGACCAGATCATCGCAGTCGGTACCGAGGATTTAATGACTCAATATCGCGCAGAAAAAGTGATTGATGCTCAAGATGGAATCGTTATGCCGGGCATGGTCAATGCACACAACCATTTACCGATGATCGCGTTTCGTGGCTTAGGGGAAGAGGGTATTTCGAATCGTCTGTTCGCTTACTTCTTCCCTCTAGAAGCCGAAAAGCTAAGCCGTGAACTGATTTACAACGCAACCAAGCTTGGCTCTATCGAACTAGCACAAAGCGGTGTAACCACTTATGCCGATATGTATTACCACATGGATGAAATGGCCAAGGCGACCAAAGAAGTCGGCTTACGCGCTGTGCTCGGCGAAACCGTGATTAAGTTCCCAGTGGTCGATGCCAAAGAACCTTACGGCGGCATTGAATACGCCAAAGGCTTTATCGAACAATACAAAAACGATGAGCTAATCACGCCTGCTTATGCACCACACGCGGTGTACACCGTGAGCAAAGATAAGCTGCAAGAAATCAACAAGCTGTCTGCTCAATACGATGTGCCGGTGCTGATTCACGTTGCTGAATTCCCAAATGAAGAGAAACGCATCAAAGATGAAACTAAGGCAACATCGCCAGTCGAATACATGGATGAAATTGGTGTGCTGGACGAGCGCGTAGTCATTGCTCACGGTATCCATCTTTCGGAGAACGATCAAAAGCTTCTAAAGCAAGCTGACGCAGGGATCTCATACAACCCAATGGCGAACGCTAAAGGCGCGACAGGCATTGCACCTGCTTGGGAGATGTACCGTGCCGACATGCGCATTGGCTTAGGAACTGACGGCCCAATGAGCTCAAACCAAGTCGATATCATGCGTACTCTAAGTTACGCAGCTAACATGCAGCGCTTAAAGCATTCAGACCGCACCATTATGATCCCTGAGCAAGTGATTGAAATGGCAACCTTAGGTGGCGCGAAAGCCCTACACATGGAAGATCAAATCGGTTCTCTTGAAGCGGGTAAGAAGGCAGACATCGTGATTGTAGAGACAACATCAGCGAACATGATGCCAAATTACGACCCTTACGCGACCTTGGTTTACCAAGCGAACCCAAGCAACATCGACACGACGATTGTGAACGGCCAAATCGTAATGGAAAACCGTGTAATGCAAACCGTTCAACTGGATGAAATCCGCCAAAGCGTCGATGAGTTTGAAACAGATATCAAAGCCTTTGCCAAAGAGCTTTCTAAGAAGGCGATTAAGTCGAAGAGCTTGATGGATTAAGATGTAAATCGGTTTCTAAAAATCGAACTGAATGAACAAGGCCGACATCACGTCGGCCTTTTTTCGCTTTTCTAGTTAGAGAGTATTTAATTATTCATCGCCAGTTTACCTAGCTTCATTGCAGCTGCATGGTGGCGGTGCATTAGTTGTTCCATGTCTACGCCAATCACAGCGCCATCGTTCACTCGCCACTTACCTGCAACCATCACTTTATCCGCTTGTTGAGCACCACAAAGTAGTAATGCGGCCAGTGGGTCGTGGCTGCCAGAAAAACGAATATCATCGAGCTTGAACATCGCGATATCGGCTTGTTTGCCAACCTCTAGTGTACCAATGTCGGTTCTGCCCATTGCGCGTGCTGAGCCTGACGTTGCCCAGCGCAGTGCGTCGAAGTGTGAAACGTTGGCTGAGCCATACTGCAGGCGCTGTAAGTACATCGCCATGCGCACTTCTGCAATCATGTTCGAACCGTCATTGGAGGCCGAACCATCAACACCTAGCCCGACTTTAACGCCAGCGGCTTCAAGGTCGTTGTTCTTACAAATACCGGAAGCCAGCATCATGTTGGACGTCGGGCAGTGGCTGATGCCAATGCCTGCTTTGCCCAATCGTTTGATCTCTTCTGGGTTGAAGTGAATGCCGTGTGCAAGCCAAGTGCGTTCATTCAGCCAGCCCACATCTTCTAGGTAATCGACAGGGCGTAGACCGAACTTCTCGATACAGAAGTCCTCTTCATCGAGCGTTTCGCATAGGTGAGTGTGCATCATCACGTTCTCACGCTCACTGATCTTGGCGGTCTCTTTCATTAGATCGGTGGTGACCGAGAACGGCGAACAAGGCGCGAGTGCGATTTGAATCATCGCCCCTTCATCACGCTGGTGGTAATCGCGAATCAAGCGTTGGCTGTCATCAATGATGGTTTGTTCGGCTTGAATGGTGTGTCGTGGAGGTAGCCCACCTTCATCTTCCCCAAGGCTCATGGAACCGCGCGTAAATATCGCTCTTACACCTAGTTTCTCTGCGGCCTCGACTTGTAAATCGATGGCGTGCTCTAGCCCGTTTGGCAGCAAGTAATGATGGTCTGACGCTGTGGTACAGCCCGACATCATCAACTCAACCAGAGCTAACTCTGTGGCAAGGCTCATCATCTCCGAATCGAGGTTGGCCCAAACTGGATAGAGGCTTTGTAGCCAATGGAAGAGTTCTTTATTCAGTGCGCCGGGGTAGGCACGCGTTAGGGTTTGATAGAAGTGGTGGTGCGCATTGATAAGCCCAGGAGTCACAACATGACGCGAGGCGTCGACGCTGTAATCTACGGGTAAGGTCGGTTCTTTGTGTTTGCCAACCAGCTCGATGATTGTATTACCTTTAATGACAATACCGCCTTCTGCATCAGCCAGTGAGCCAGTGTAGATTGCGAGAGGATTCTTAATCCAGATGGTTTCCATTCATAGTAGTCCTTAGCCATCTCAGCCTTTTCAGGGAAGAGGGTCTTTATTGGTATTTGCTGTTGAAAGATAAATTCGAATCAGGGCGTTAAAACGTTCGATGTTGTAATCAGCCCTGATCCTACGGAAATCGGTTTTACGTTAGTCAGTGAACCCGTTAGTTCGAGAATCAGCTAGTTCGTTTTTGGATCAGGATTTTCTGATGCCGCTTGAACGTCTGCTTCTGTACTTGCTTGTTGAATCTCTAATTGCTCGCCTGAGTGTAGCTCTTCTTCAGCCTGTTCTTTCATTTCTAGCTCAACTTGCGCTTGGCTCTCGGCTAACGCTTCTTGTTCTTCAGCTTTTGATGATTTTGGTAACACAAGATTTAGCAGAACCGTCATAATGGTGCCTGTGGTGATGCCCGAGTGAAGGAAGTTCGCCAAATCGTGCGGCAAGTGTTGTAGCAGTCTTGGTTCGAAAGTGACGGCCAAGCCAGACGCTAAACCAACACAGATTACCAAGGCATTTCGCTTGGTGTCTGCGGCCTTGATCAACATGCGGATACCCGCGTAGGCAATCATACCGAACATCACAAAACCCACACCACCTAGAACAGGTTTCGGAATCGTGACGGCAATAGCGGCTAATTTCGGGAATAAACCGCCTAAAATTAGTAAACCACCGGTTGCAGCCACAACATAACGACTTGCTACACCTGTGATACCTACAATACCGACGTTTTGACTGAACGATGCCAGTGGCATTGCCGTTAAAATCGAGGATAAGGTACTGCCAAGGCCATCGCCCAATAGACCACGTTTTAAGTCTTTACCGCTGACTTGGGTTTGGCAGTTGTTGCCTAATGCCATGAAGTCCCCCGTTGCTTCGGCGATAACCACGATGTACACCAAGCTCATGCTGATGATGGCACTCGCAGAAAAGGTAAAGCCATATTTGAAGGGTTCAGGACCGCCTACCCAAGCGGCAGAGCTGATTTGCTCAAGGTCGACCATGCCGAGTGATAGCGCCACAATGTAACCGCCCGCCAAACCAATCACGATGGCCGAAGCGGCAACCGCGCCTTTACAGTAAACCGATACGCCGACCACAATCCCCAAAGAGATCAGTGCTAGAAACAGCTTTGGCAGCGTGGCGAATTGTTCTGTGTTGGCAGGAGAGTCTCCGACCCAGTTCATGGCAACCGGTAAAATGGTTAAGCCGATTAAGGTAACCACTACACCACTTACCACGGTTGGGAACAGTTTCCGAACCTTGTCCATGTAGAAGCTGGCACCAATCACCACGAACGAGCCGATAAGCGCTGAGCCCATGATCGCGGCGACACCGCCTTCATTGCCGATTGAAATGGCGACGCCCAAAAAGGCAAAGCTCGAACCCATCACAACGGGCAGCCGAATACCAACAGGGCCAAAACCGAGACATTGAGCGACGGTTACAATACCTGACGCCAGCAGCGCAGCATTGATCAGCGAAACGATCTCGGTGTTAGGCAAGCCAATTGACGCGCCGACAATAAGGGGAACAGCGACGATGCCACCAATTGAGGCGAGCATGTGCTGTAATGCGAGTAAAAAGGTTAAGCCGTGAGGCGGTCTTTCATTTAGGGTGTACAGAAGTTTCATTTGATATTCCTCTGCCTGCGTTTCCATTTACAGGCGACTGGCGGTCAAATAATGACTTCTACAAACTGCGTAGGGTCATAAAAAAGGTGCACTAACCGAGCGGAATGCGTCTGCACTCCGCTGATTAGCACTATTAGCTTTTTCTTAAAAATGCTGTTCTAGCATGTGTCTTAATAGCTTGGCTTGTGAACAAACCAAGCACTCATTCTTGAGCCATCTCTAAATGACCAAATGTCTAAGCGACGGCTCAAGAACGATTTGATTAACCGATGAACACGAGCTTCGCGACAAAAATCGCGGCTAGGAAGTACATCGAAATCGAGACGTCTTTTGTTTTGCCTGTCGCCAGTTTCAGCACAGTGTAGGTAATGAAACCCAGTGCGATACCATTTGCGATAGAGAATGTCAGTGGCATCATCAGGGCAGTAATAGCTGCAGGTGCACCGTTGGTGAAGTCTTTCCAATCAACGTGCTGCATGCTGCTCATCATCACGAACGCTACGTAAATTAACGCGCCAGAGGTTGCGTAAGCGGGGATCATGCCTGCTAGTGGAGATAGGAAAATTGCCGCTAAGAACAACACACCAACCACAATCGCAGATAGGCCTGTTCGTGCGCCTGCTGCAACGCCCGCTGCACTTTCTACGTAACTGGTTACTGGCGGACAACCCACACACGCACCTGCCACACTTGAGATACTGTCGGCTTTGAGCGCTTTGCTCAGGCCTTCAATTTTTCCTGTTTCAGGGTTAGTTAGGTTTGCACGCTCAGCCACGCCCATCAAAGTACCCGCGGTATCGAACATGTTTACAAAAAGGAAAGCCAAGATAACGCTGATCATCGAAACATCGAGTGCGCCCATAATGTCCATTTTTAGGAACGTAGGCGCTAAGCTTGGTGGCGCCGCGAAGAAGCCGTTGTAATGCACTAAACCAAGCATCATACCGACTAGCGTTACACTCAAAATACCGATTAACACCGCACCAAAGACTTTACGCTCACTAAGAACAGCGATGATCAAGAATGCGATAGCGGCCAGTAGCGCTTCAGGTTTAGTGAAGTCACCTAGAGAAACCAAAGTTGCTGGGTTTTCGACGACGATACCTGCTGTTTTTAAGCCAATCAGACCTAAGAACAAACCAACGCCCGCAGTCATGGAGTAACGTAAACTCACAGGGATACTTTCAATGATCCATTGGCGGACTTTGTAGAAGCTCATCCCGACAAACAAGATACCTGAGATAAACACCGCACCCAGTGCCACTTCCCAGCTGTAGCCCATTTCGCTTACTACCGTGAACGAGAAAAAGGCATTCAAGCCCATGCCCGGCGCAAGTCCGACAGGCCAGTTCGCAAATAGCCCCATTAACAAACAACCGATAGCTGCACCAATACAGGTTGCGACGAATACCGCTCCTGCATCCATACCCGATGCGGCCATAATTTGTGGGTTAACGAAGATGATGTAAGCCATGGTTGCGAAGGTAGTGACACCACCGACTAACTCATTTTTTACGCTACTTCCGTGGGCCTTAATTTTAAAAAACTTCTCTAAAATTCCGTTGTTCGCATCTTGGTTGAGTATTTCTGTTTTACTCTCACTCATGTCAGCAAGTCCTTTTATGTTGTGATCCATTTATTGAATACAGCGAGATTTCAATATTAAGTTTTAAGGTTTTTTCCTAGCCGTTATTTCTTTAGTTATCTGTTGTTTAGTCATCAACTTCTAACTAATAACGTTGTTAGTATTTTTATATGAGCGTGTTTAGTGGGTGCACACCTTTGGGGTGTACACGTGAATCTGTTTAATATTTGGTGATTGAGCCTAGTTCGAAGTTCTAGGTCACGGGACTAACTGCCCCGATAGGTTGAGAAACTGTAAGGCGAGACGAGAAGAGGAACGTGGTAGTGCGCGTCTGGATCATCTAGACCAAAGCGAATAACCACATCATCTAGGAAGGGTACGCCATCCAGCTCCACGCCTTTGCTTCTGTAGTAATCGGCGACGTAAAACACCAATTGGTATTTCCCCGGTCGGAAATCATTTCCTGCCAGAATCGGCGCATCGGTTCGGCCATCGGAGTTGGTGAGTACCGTCGCCAGTTTTTCTGTTGAGCCTTCGTTGACCTTATAAAGCTCGACCTTGATCTCTGCACCCGGTAAGCCGTGAGTAGTGTCTAATACGTGTGTTGTTAGTCTTCCCATAGTCCTTTAATAGCGCTTTTGGCGCTCCTCTGTTCCGTGGTTTATCTGTGTAATTCGACCCTGCAAAGAATGCAACTGGTCACTTTGTTATCACTAACTATGTACGAACTGTATACAATTAGTAAAGCGAATTGTTGGAGAAATGTTAACTATTTAGTCGTTTTTTCTGCCTTTAAAGATGTGTGTTATTGGTTTTTGGTCGAGAGATTCATCGTTAAGATCCTGTTTTTAAATGGTTTGGATGATTAAAATTAACTTGAATAACAAAATCTTTACATTGAGATAAATAATTGTATACAATAAATGTACAGGGGTAAGGTTGCTCGGTTTTTGGAAAATCCATTCACTGATTCATTTTGATGAACCAGTGAAAGAGCGGCTAAGCCAACCACTTATGTTAGGAGTACTTGGATGAATAAGGATTATTCAAGAAATTTGATCGGTTACGGAGCTAACCCTCCAAACCCTCAATGGCCAGGTAATGCGCGCGTCGCGGTTTCTTTTGTATTGAACTATGAAGAGGGTGGTGAGCGTTGTTTGTTACATGGAGACGACGAGTCTGAAGCCTTTCTCTCAGAGATCCCGTCAGCACAGCCGATCAAAGGCGAGCGTCACATGAGCATGGAATCCATCTATGAATATGGTAGCCGTGCGGGTGTATGGCGTGTTCTTCGCTTGTTCGATGAATATGAAATCCCACTGACCGTCTTTGCGGTCGCAATGGCGATTGAGCGTCACCCAGATGTTGCCAAAGCCATGGTCGAAGCGGGCCACGAAATCTGTAGTCACGGTTATCGCTGGATAGACTATCAATACATTGATGAGTCAGAAGAGCGTGATCATATGACCAAGGCGATTGAGATTATCCAACAAGTGACGGGTCAACGACCACAAGGTTGGTATACCGGTCGAACGGGGCCAAATACGCGTCGCTTGATAGCAGAAGAGGGCGGCTTCCTTTACGACTCAGATGCCTACGATGATGACCTGCCTTATTGGCACACCGAAACTGGTCATCCGCAATTGGTGATCCCTTACACACTCGATGTAAACGACATGCGTTTTTCAACGGCGCAAGGTTTTAACTCTGGTGAGCAATTCTTCCAATATCTGAAAGACACGTTTGACACCCTTTATATGGAAGGCGAAACCGCACCGAAAATGATGTCGGTAGGACTGCATTGTCGTCTTATTGGTCGTCCCGGTCGTATTGCTGCATTAAGACGTTTCTTAGATTACGTAAAACAGCATGACAGCGTGTGGCTATGTCGTCGAATCGATATCGCCAACCACTGGCACCAACATCACCCGTACCAACAACAAGCTAATTATCAACAGAAAAAATAACGAAGCGAGAAGCAAGGAGGCTATACGTGACTGAATTTCGATCATGCCAACCAACAACCATGGAACGCGATACCTTTGTCGCTCATTTCGCTGATGTCTACGAACACAGCCCATGGGTTGCTGAAGCGGTTTATGACCAAGGTTTGAATGCCGAAGATGATCATATCGAGAATCTTCATCTAAAAATGGCATCAACCTTGTTAAATGCCGACCAAGGCAAACAGTTGGCTTTGATCAATGCTCACCCAGATTTAGCGGGCAGAGCAGCAGTAAACGGCGAACTCACCGAGTCGTCGACCAAAGAACAAGCGGGGGCGGGCATCGACCAGTGCAGCGCCGAAGAATTTGAAAAATTCACTTCTTACAACAACAGCTACAAAAGTCGCTTCAATTTCCCTTTTATCATGGCGGTGAAGGGAGCCAATCGTTACCAAATTCTTGAGTCGTTCGAGATGCGATTAGGAAATGATAGTGAAACTGAGTTTGCTACGGCGATTCAAGAGATCAACAAGATCGCGATGTTTCGTCTCTGGGATATGTAAGTTAACGGAGTTAACAGCTATCTCAGCCCAGTGTTAGTGCGTTAAAGGTTTGATTTGTAAAAACATAAGCCACTAAGTTCTCATTTTATTATTACTTGATTAATTTCATAGGATTACACGGACATGACCCATAAATTTGAACAGTACATAAACCTTGCAGACGAAAAACTCGGCGCAGAAGCTATCTTCGCAACCGACGATTTTTTCGCAGATAAAAGCCGTCTACTCAGCCACGCAGCGCCAGAGTGGAAAGACGACTTATATGACGACAACGGCAAGTGGATGGACGGCTGGGAAAGCAGACGCAAACGCGGCGAAGGTTACGACTACTGTGTCGTTCGCCTTGGCCTAGCTGGCACCATTGCTGGCGTTGATATTGATACCTCATTCTTCACAGGTAACTTCCCACCTTCGGCATCAATCGACGCGTGTTATTCACCACAAGGTGAGCCAACAGATTCAACAGAGTGGCAAGAAATTCTGCCTTCAATGGCACTACAGGGTGATCATCATCATCTTGAAGACATCGAAAGTGACCAAGTATTTACGCACCTACGTTTGAACATCTACCCAGACGGCGGTGTCGCACGTCTACGTGTTTATGGCCGACCAAGCGTGGATTGGGACGCAATAGATTCTCAGCAACAAGTTGACCTAGCAGCCGTTGAACACGGTGGCCGAGCACTCGCATGTAGCGATGAGCACTACGGCAACAAAGCCAACATCTTAGGCCCAGGCCGTGGTGAAAACATGGGTGATGGCTGGGAAACAGCACGTCGTCGCACACCAGGTAACGACTGGGTTATCGTGGCACTAGGCCACCCAGGCAACATCGAACGCATCGTAGTGGATACGGCTCATTTCAAAGGTAACTACCCAGACAGCTGCTCAATCCAAGCGGCTTACGTGAAAGGTGGCACCGACGACCAAGTGGAAACACAAAGCCTATTTTGGCGTGAACTCTTGCCAGCACAAAAGCTGCAAGCGCATGAGATTCACGAATTCATTTCTGAGGTAAACGACCTTGGTGCGATTACCCACGTACGTGCAAACATATTCCCAGATGGTGGTATCAGCCGTTTGCGTCTGTTTGGTACGAAAGCGAAATAGGTAAGGAAATGAGTATGAGTAATGGAATACGTCGTTTATCTATCGAACCGTTAACCAAGCAGGCTTTTGCAGAGTTTGGCGATGTTATCGAGTCCGATAATAGTGATTTCTTCATGATCAATAGTGGATCAACACGTCGCTACCACAAGCTAGCGACAACGGATGTGCAAGACCAAGATGGAGAAGCCATCATCAGCATCTTCCAAGCCACACCGTTGAGCTACCCACTGACCATCAAAATGTTAGAGCGTCATCCACTTGGCTCTCAGGCATTCATTCCATTACTTGGTCAACCCTATTTAATTGTTGTTGCGCCAAAAGGCGACGATCCAACATTAGCCAATAGCCGAGCTTTCTTGAGCAACGGTCGTCAAGGAGTGAACTATCACAAAGGGGTGTGGCATCACCCAGTGCTCGCCCTCACCGATCAAGACCAGTTCTTGATCGTCGATAGAGGCGGAGAAGGACATAACTGTGATGAAGTTTATTTTGAGAACGACCTAGTGGCATTGCATTTGGAAGATATGCCAACGGAAGACAACAAGGAAGAGCAACGCTTAGCTAAAGCGTTGTGATACAGGAGTTTATTATGGATCCGCATATTACAGAATGGTTGAACTTAGCAATACGCTGGGCTCACATGATTGTTGGTGTTGCATGGATAGGCGCATCATTTTACTTTGTTTGGTTAGAGAACAACCTTAACCGAGTTAACCCTAAAACGGGCCTTTCAGGTGACTTATGGGCGATTCACGGTGGTGGTATTTATCACCTAGAAAAATACAAACTTGCGCCACCCGAGATGCCAGAGCACCTGCACTGGTTCAAATGGGAAGCCTACTTCACGTGGATCACCGGTGTGTGTCTACTGGGTGTGGTTTACTACCTAAACGCTGAGATTTACCTGATTGCACCGGGCTCTGGCCTTGATTCAACAACGGCAATCGCGATTGGTATTGGTTCATTCGTTGCCGGTTGGTTTATCTACGATCTACTGTGTGACTCACCATTAGGCAAAACCCCCGTGTTGCTTGGCGTTGTGCTGTTCGTGCTGCTTGTTGCTGCGACATATGGCCTAACCCAAGTGTTCAGTGGCCGTGGTGCTTACATTCATGTTGGTGCAATTATTGGTACCATCATGGTGGGTAACGTATTCCGCGTTATCATGCCTGCACAGCGCAACCTGGTGAAAGCGATTGAAGAGAAGCGCGAACCGGATCCGGCACTGCCAGCGAAGGGCTTACTGCGTTCTCGTCACAACAACTATATGACACTGCCAGTGCTGTTCATCATGATCAGTAACCACTTCCCAAGCACTTATGGCTCGGAATACAACTGGCTGATCCTTGCTGGCTTAGCGATCTTCAGTATCTTGGTGCGTCACTACTTCAACACCCGTCATGGTAGCCAGAAGTTTGCCTGGACAGTACCTGTAGCGGCATTGGGTATGATCACGCTCGCGTTTGTTACCTCACCTTACGCGAAAAAACAGATGACTCCGGTTGTACAAGCACCAGTGGTTCAAGAAGTGCAAGTAAGCGCGACTGAATCGGCGACAGAAGAACTTGCTGCAAACGACACCGCGTCAACGACGACTAGTTCTCAGGCCGCACCAGCAGACCACGCAATGCAAGCGGCTAGCGCAGGCGTAAGCTTTGAAACCATCAACAAAGTCATTCAAGAGCGCTGTTCTGTGTGTCACTCATCAACCCCGAGCCACGCCGCTTTTGCTGCTGCGCCAGCCGGTGTGATGTTTGATACCCCAGAAGAGATTAAAGCCAACGTACCAAGGATTGTTGCTCAAACAGTAACAACTAAGGTGATGCCGCTTGGTAACATGACTCAAATGACCGACGCAGAGCGCGCACTCATCGGTACTTGGGTAGAGCAAGGCGCTACGCTTCAATAATGATGTGAATCCTTCACCTAAGAGCATGAGTCTTAGGTGAGGCTTGGGGAGAGTTTGGTTTACGGGCACGCGCCAAACTCATCCCACCCTGTTTCCCCGGTTCCTATAACCGGGGCTTTTTGTTGTTTTTGGACAAAGGCATATTAGAAACTTTATTAGTATGCATCCTTAATAGTTTTATGAACCCACCGACGTGAGTTCGATATTTGCGTTACATGACATATTTAGTTGCATATAAATTGTTGTTGGTCATGAAATTTAGGCTGTATGTTTGGTATGTGTATGTTCTGAAAGGAAAGCTTGTTGAAATTCAAAGCTTTTGATTGCGAATATTCACAAAGAACTAGTTAGATACCCAAGTATAAATTTCATAAAAAATAAGGAAATATAGTAATGAAATCAGTTTTTTCGTTCGACTCAATGTTAACTCCTAAGTTAGTTACTGGCCTATATTGGTTGTTGTTGCTAATCGCTGTAGTTTCAGGACTAGCAACCATGTTTGGAGGATATGGAGGCGTAACATTTGAGAAGTTTATTCTTGGTGCGTTTACGATATTAGGCGGCGCTATAGGTGCGAGAATTTGGTGTGAATTGATGATAGTTATCTTCAAAATTAATGAAAACCTGCAGTCTCTAAAGGACTTAAAAGGCGAGACTGAAGCCTAGTATTCAGATGCGTGACAGCTAACACTTCGATGTTAGCTGTCTAACATGCCGAAGCTGCAATTCACTATGTTGCGCCTGTTGGTGAGAAAGAAGACTCTGTGAATCATTGCATGTCGATAGTAAGTACTTACGTTTAAACTGATTCATTGCGTGCGCAGTCCTGTATAAGGCTCTTGATATGAATCTCTACCCATGGCATTTTTAGTCCAAATTGACTTTACTTAGGACAAAAAATGGAAGACTTGATAGTCGCGTATTTTAGGGCATTGAGCTCATTCTTTAGGTATCTGTTTCAGTCGATCTTGATTGAGTTCATTGGTTGCGGAGCTGGCTGGATAGTCTGTAAAGTATTCACACTAGGGCGCTTTCCCCCATTGATTCCAACCGACAAAGAGCGAACCAGAATCTCTTATATCGGAGCTATTAGTATCGTGTTGCTTCTGTTAGCAATTGGTGTCTTCAATAGTTTGTGATTCGGAGTGAAGATATATGAAATTTTACCCTGCGGAACAATACCAAGCGGCTTGCAACGAGCTGTTTGTCCGATACGAACGTGACATCAAAAAGCTAATCCTTAATGCGAGAGTTGAGCACGTAGGCGCATCTTCTATTCCATCTGCAGTATCTAAAGGCGACTTGGATATATTCGTCGGTATTGAATCGAGTGAACTTGAGTACGCCATTGAACAACTCACAACACTCGGCTTCAATGAGAAACTCGATACCTTAAGAACGCCGGAACTGTGCATGTTGGAGTCTACATCAGGACATGACGTGGCCTTGCAAGTAGTTGCCAATGGTTCTGAGTTCGAATGTTTTCTAAGGTTTCGTGACAAGCTACGTGCGGATCCGGAATTAGTGGAGCAATACAACACCCTCAAAATGTCTTGTGAAGATTGGTCGCAAGAAGAGTACCGTGAAAAGAAGTCGGCTTTTATCGAGCATGTGTTGGCTTTGAAATAACAACAAGTTTCGATTGGATATTATTCATCCAAATCCTAACTTTTTGTGCTGTTTTTACTTTCCTCTTACACTCTTTTCAAATATCGAATTTAGTATCAAATTTCTCTTTGTTATACAGGCAAGTCTCTCATTATGAAGAACTTCTTTGATAGCGAACTCATGCTCTCTAGCTCTTTGAATTTCGTTTTGCTATCGCTTGGGCTAACGCTCCTTTTTCATCTTCCGATTTGGTGTGGGTTCAACTTGAGCCGACGAAAATGGAAGCTCATGGATTATTTATGGCCGTTCTTGGCGGGTATCGGGATGCTGGGTGCGGTGTCTGAGATTCGTGCGAAAGTAGCGGGCGATTGGGTTGAAACCGAACAAACCAGAGCGGTGGCGATTTTAGAATCGGTTCAGCAGTTTTCTTTGGATAAGCTGCGAAGTGATACCTGCACAGGTCAACCATCTTTGGATAATCACGCTCAGCACCATGAAGCGTGTTTGTGGTATTTGAATACGGCGATCACGTTCAAAGACGTTGATTTCACCTTGTTACCCAACGCATCGGATTTTACAGTTCCTGCGCCTAGTGTATCGCTGGTGGAAAGTGATGCCGTGTGGGTGGATGGTATGCTGAGTCAGTATGAGATGCAGAAAAACCAATACATAAAAACCAGAGAAGCGCAGGTGAAGCAGCCATTAGAAAGCCTCTTCTGGTATGTGAGTCCTTACTTAGTCTGTTTCGCTATTGCTCTGCGCCTTACTAAAGTGACGGCAGAGCTTAAACTGGATAAGTGCGTAAACAATTAACTCGACATAGACAGCGCGAATGACAGCAAGATAGGTAAAGTCACCACACTCAGGAAGTTGCCGAACAACACCATAGATGCGACCTTGGGAGGCTCGACATTGAACCTTTCTGCAAACAGGTAGTTCATCACGGCAGGTGGCAGCATGGTGAACAGCACCATCATTTGTAGGTGCAGCGTTGGCAGCGGGATAAAGAAGTAGATGATGGCGAAGGCGATGGCACCAGTGAACAGCGATTGAGCCGTACACAGCAAGCCAACTTTTAATCCACTTAGCTTCAAGTTCACCATTTGCGAACCCAACGACAACAGCATGATAGGCACGGCTGCTTGGCCGAGTAGCGATGTGGCTTCATAGATTGGATTCCAGACTGCAATTCCAGACAGGTTGAGCGTCATCGCTAATGCTGCGGCTAAGAATATCGGCATCTTGAGGATCTGTTTGATCGGGTTACCTTCACTCAGCAGTGCTAAACCGACACTAATATGAACACACGCCGATACCACAAACAGCAGTACTGCAGGGGCTAATGCACTCTCACCAAAGGTATACGTGAATAGGGGAATCGCGAGGTTGCCACTGTTGCGGAACATGTGTGGCGGAGCCCAAGCTTTGAAGTTGAGCTTAAAGATCTTACAGATTGGTATCATCAATAAAGCAGGCACCAATACCGCGACCAAAGAGGCGGTGATGAGTGGCAGTTGTTCGGTGTCGAGAGGCATGGTGGTCAGCGATGCAAATACTAGCGCAGGAATACACACATCCATGTTGATGCGATTGATCGGTTTGAAATCGGGCTTGAGCCAACGACCCACCGCAAAGCCAGCACTGGCTAAAGCAAAAACGGGAAACAGAATGCTGACGACCTGTTCGAACATAGAATTCCTTTCTAGATTGGGTGCTTCCATTTAGCTGAGAAACGAATGTTTTAGAGAGACGCTAAAGTGAAGTATGAAGTCGAGATGTATAAACATTAACCTATCAATATAATGAGTTGGCGTCACCGAAGATCGTTGTCTGTGAGCGGTTAATTTATATTTCTTTGAATGAAGCACAAAAAAGACCAGTGGCATCAGCAACTGGTCTTTAAAGGCTAGATAAATCTGGACGGATTTTTAATTAACGACGGCTGTCGCTGTCTAGCGATTGTTACTCGGTTTTAAGTCTAGCTAACGAGCTTCTTGTAATCTTTGAAGTTCACGTCGTAAGCTTTTTCGCCGTAGATGTAAGTCTCGCTAACGGTTCTGTCGTCACCCAAGCTCATTAGTACAAACAGTTTTTCTTCAAGCTTGGTGGCTTGTTCCATTCTAAAGCGCATCAGCTGTGTCGCGTGTAGATCCAACACCACGAAATCCGCTTCTTTGCCGACTTCCAAGTTACCAATCTTGTCTTCTAAATGCAGCGAACGTGCGCCACCTAGAGTTGCTAAGAACAGTGATTTGGCTGGGTGCAGTTTCTCTTGTTGAAGCTGCATGATTTTGTAGGCTTCGCTCATGGTTTGCAGAATTGAAAAGCTGGTGCCTGCGCCTACATCGGTACCCATGCCGACACGAATACCGTGCTCTTCCATTTTCGGTAGCTTGAATAAGCCTGAGCCTAGAAATAGGTTCGAAGTTGGGCAGAAGGCGATTGCCGAATCGGTATCCGCGAGGCGCTTGCATTCGCAATCTGATAGGTGAATACCGTGCGCGAATACCGAGCGTTTGTGTAGCAGACCATAGTGGTCATAGACATCTAGGTAACTGTCGCGCTCTGGGAATAGCGATTTCACCCACTCGATCTCTTTTTCATTTTCTGAAAGGTGAGTGTGCATGTACACGTCTGGGTATTCTTCTAGCAGTTTACCTACAGTAGCAAGTTGTTCTGGTGTACTGGTTGGCGCGAAGCGAGGCGTTACGGCATAGTGCAAACGGCCGCGCTTGTGCCACTTTTCGATTAACTCTTTTGAGTCTGCATAGCCTGATTCTGGAGTGTCGGTGAGGTAGTCTGGCGCATTGCGATCCATCAGAACCTTACCCGCGATCATACGTAGGTTACGCTTCTCAGCTTCTTCAAAGAACACGTTGACCGACTCTTTGTGTACCGTGCCAAATACGAGTGCAGTGGTGGTGCCGTTGCTTGCCAATTCGTCTAGGAATAGCTTCGCCACTTTGTGTGCGTAGACTGGGTTTTTGAAGCGCTTTTCTTCCGGGAAGGTGTAGTTCTCTAACCAATCAAGAAGTTGCTCACCGTAAGACGCGATCATCCCTGTCTGAGGGTAGTGGATGTGCGTATCAATAAAACCAGAGGTGATCAGCTTGTCTTTGTATTGTTTTACTTCGAGTGTTTTAGGTTGGCGCGCTAATACTTCGTCCGCATGGCCTAAGTCGACGACATGGCCGTTCTCAACCACTAAAACACCGTCTTCAAAATAGTCGTAAGACTCATCGATGCCGACGTCTTTTGGGTCGGCGACGCTGTGTAAAATACTGGCGCGATAAGCTTTGCGTTGCGTTGTCATGTTTACTTCCTTTTAATGACTTCAGCGACGTTATGGCCACTGAAGCTTTGCGACTTTTATTAGGCGATCTTCTCTTCCAATGGTGGTTCGCCTACGTCGCTTGGTTGACTGTGTTGATCGGTCAAATCCTGATTTCGATATTGTTTGGTTGGGCGCTTTTGTTCAAGTGCTTGGCCTTGATAGTGTGCGATCAGTTCACCCGCAACCGACACCGCAATTTCGGCAGGGTGTTTGCCATTCACAGCGCTAATACCAATTGGGCAAATCATGGTTTCAATTTGCTCTTGGCTATAGCCGCGTTGCTCTAAGCGGAAGTCGAACTTCTTGCGCTTAGTCAGAGAACCAATCATGCCAAAGTAACGGCTGTCTTCACGGTCGATGATGGCTTTGGTTAAATCGAAATCAAGCTGGTGGTTGTGGGTCATCACAAGGTAATAGCTGTTCGGTGGCATGTGTTTCACTTCGCCAACCGGATCATCTGAGACAAGCTTTTTCACACCGTGTGGCAATGTTTCAGGGAATACTTCTTCACGTTCATCAATCCAGGTCACACGGAAGGGCAGGGTCGCGACAATGTGCAGCAGCGCTTTGGCAACATGGCCTGCGCCGAACAGCACAAGGTGGTTCTGTTGAGTGCCAATCGGTTCAAAGCTTAGTGTTGCCATTCCGCCACAACACTGGCCTAAGCGAGCGCCTAGGTTGAAGCGTTCCACTTTGAGCGATTTTTCGCTGGCAATCAGCATCTCGCGAGCCATTTTGGTGGCCACATGTTCAAGGTGACCACCACCAATCGTAGCGATGATTCGGTCACGAGTGACAAGCATTTTTGTGCCCGCATCGCGTGGAACGGAGCCTCTGTCTTCAAGAACCGTCACCATCACACACGGTTCGTAGTTCTCTTCCAGTTTTGCCAGTTCGTGAATCCAATTATCCTTAAACATATGTCCTCCTAAATCCCTTTTTATGCTTCTCAAGCTAAACGATCGATATGAGCCCTAAGCCGTTTCTGATTGAGCATCGACCGAAGTCGGAGCCGTTTCAGTGACTTCCTGAATCGCCATCAGAATACGTTCTGGCGTTGCAGGTGTGTTGAGCTTAGGAATCGCGCCATCGACGGCGACATAGCTAATGGCGTCTTTCAGTGCGCTCCATACCGACATACCCAACATGAAAGGCGGTTCACCCACGGCTTTCGAGTTGAAGACGGTGTCTTCTGGGTTGTTACGGTTTTCTAAAAGGTGCGTTCTGAAATCAATTGGCATATCAGCAATCGCAGGGATCTTGTAACTTGCAGGGCCATTGGTCATCAAGCGGCCTTGCTGGTTCCAAACCAACTCTTCCGTTGTTAACCAACCGACGCCTTGCACAAAGCCACCTTCGACTTGGCCGATATCAATCGCAGGGTTCAGTGAAGCGCCCACGTCATGCAGAATATCGACACGCAGAATCTTGTTCTCGCCGGTTAGGGTATCGATGATGACCTCTGAACAAGAAGCGCCGTACGCGTAGTAGTAGAACGGGCGACCGCGTGCTTTCTCGTGATCGTAATAGATCTTCGGAGTGCGGTAGAAACCAGTGCTCGAAAGCGAGATTTGGTTAAACCAAGCCAGTTCAACAAATGAGTTGAAGGTCATTATCTCGTCGCGAATCTGCACCATGCCGTTCTTAAACACCACCTCTTCAGGCCACACTTTGAAGTGCGAAGAAGCGAAGTCAATCAGGCGCTGCTTAATGGTCATTGCGGCGTTTTGCGCGGCCTTACCGTTGAGGTCGGTGCCCGATGAGGCTGCGGTTGGTGATGTGTTCGGAACTTTGTCTGTGTTTGTAGCGGTGATCTGGATACGTTCGACATCGACTTGGAACTCCTGTGCAACGATTTGTGCCACTTTGATGTTCAAGCCTTGCCCCATTTCCGTACCACCGTGATTCAAATGAATACTGCCATCGGTGTAGATATGGATGAGCGCACCTGCTTGGTTCAAGAAAGTCGCAGTAAACGAGATGCCGAATTTCACGGGTGTGATAGCAAGGCCTTTCTTCAAGATAGGGCTTTGCTTGTTGAACTCAGCGATTTCTTTACGACGTGCGTGATAGTCACTGCTGCGTTCAAGCTGTTCGGTTATCTCAGGTAAAAAGTTGTCTTCAACGGTTTGGTAGTAATGGGTTACGTTACGGCCTTCTTCGCCGTAGTAGTTCGCCTTACGTACTTCCAAAGGATCTTTTTTCAGGTAACGCGCAATCTCGTCCATGATGTGCTCGATGGTCATCATGCCTTGCGGGCCACCAAAGCCACGATAAGCGGTATTCGACGCTGTGTTGGTTTTGCATCGGTGACCGACCACAGTTGCATCACCTAGGTAATAGGCGTTGTCTGAGTGGAACATTGCGCGGTCTACGATAGAACTTGATAAGTCTGGTGAGTAACCACAGTTACCTGCAACGGTAATGTCGGCACCTTGTATCACACCATTGTCGTCAAAACCGACCGTGTATTGATTGTAGAACGGGTGGCGTTTACCGGTTTGCTGCATGTCTTCATTGCGCAGCAAACGCATTTTGGTTGGACGACCGGTGAGGTGAGCAATAACCGCAGCCATACACGCTGGAGAGGCCGCTTGAGTCTCTTTACCACCGAAACCACCACCCATACGACGCATATCAATCACGACTTTGTGCATTGGTACGCCAATCACTTCCGCAACCAGTTTTTGAACTTCGGTCGGGTTTTGAGTCGAGGTGTACACGATCATGCCGCCGTCTTCGGTTGGCATCACGCTACTGATTTGGGTTTCTAGGTAGAAGTGTTCTTGGCCGCCGATCTCTAGGTCACCAGAGATCACGTGTTTCGCTTTTGCCAGTGCGGCTTTCGAGTCACCACGTTGTTGAGTGTGGCTTTCTGTTACGAAGTGTTCTTTCTCTAGCGCTTCTTTTACATCAAGAATCGCAGGCAGTTCTTCATATTCAATGATTGCAGCGTGTGCGGCTTTACGTGCAGTTTCTAAATCGTTAGCTGCCACGGCAATCACAGGTTGACCGTAGTATTCTACTTTGCCATCAGCAAGCAGTGGGTCACCCGGTAGGATGGCGCCGATATCCAGTTCACCCGGTACGTCTTTCGCTTGAATAGCAATTGCCACACCTTCGAATTCGTAACATGGAGATAGGTCTATTTTGGTGATGTTAGCGTGCGCTTGCGTGCTCAGGCGTGCGTATACATGCAGCTGATTTGGGAACTCTAGACGGTCGTCAATGTATACCGCTTCGCCCGTGACTTGCTTGGCTGCACTGTCGTGTTTAACGCTTTTACCTACGCCAGTTTTTAGGTCTTGTTTTGCAATGGTAACCATCTCTTCGTGGGTCATCGCATTGCTCTTGTGACCAGAGGAATTTGATTTAGACATAAGACGTTACCCTTGTTTCGATTTGGTTGTTTTTGTTCTGTCGTTCAATGAAGTAGCGACGCAGCATGTTGGCCGCCGACAATGAACGGTATTCTTGGCTTGCACGGAAATCAGAGAGCGGCTCAAAGTCGTTATACAGTTCCTGCATCGCTAACTTAATATTAGCGTCTGTCCACGGTTTGCCTAATAACGTCTTTTCACAACGCGCTGCGCGCTTAGGCGTTGCAGCCATACCGCCAAAGGCGATACGAGCGTAAGAAACCTTGCCATCTTCGATTTGAATATCAAACGCGCCACACACCGCAGAGATGTCGTCGTCTAAACGTTTCGACACTTTGTAAGCTCGGAAGCTGTCGTTGGTTGGCTTAGGAATGATGATCTGTTCGATGAATTCACTCTCTTTTTGCGCCGTCACTTTGTAGCTGATGAAGTAATCTTCAATCGGCATCGTGCGTGACTCGTCTCCGCAGCGAAGTTTGATTTTCGCGTCCAAAGCAATCAGCAGAGGAGGGGTATCACCGATAGGTGAAGCATTCGCCACATTACCGCCAATCGTGCCTTGGTTACGCACTTGCAGTGAAGCAAAGCGATGCAACAGTTCACCAAAATCTGGGTAGTGCTTTTTCAGTAGTGCGTAAGAGTCACTGATAGGCAGGTTGGCACCAATAATTAAATCGATGTCGGTTTCTTCGCATACCTTCATGTCTTCAACAAGGTTTACGCTGATCAGTGTTTCAATCTCGCGATGGAATTGCGTCACTTCCAGCGCTAAATCCGTACCGCCAGCAACCAGCTTAGCGTTCGGGTGGGCTTGAAAAAGCTTGGCCAACTCATCGGTGCTTTTTGGGGAAAAAGCGGTGAGGTGACCAAGGCGTAAGTTGGCCTCAGTGTCTTGAATGCTTTCTAGCTTCTTGATGGTGTTGCGTTCAAGTTCAGCAAATTGGTCGATCAAAGGTTGGTCTGTTGAAAGTGACATCGCAGCATCAACAATTGGTCGGTAGCCTGTACAACGACATAGGTTACCCGCCAGTGATTCCATGACGTCTTCTTTGCTCGCATCGGGTTTGTTTTTGCCTAGCGCAAACATCGACATGATGAAGCCCGGCGTGCAGTAACCACACTGTGAACCGTGAAAATCAACCACCGCTTTTTGCACTGGGTGCAATGAGCGATCTCGATTTTGCAGATCTTCTACTGTGATCAGTTGCTTGCCATGCAGCGCTGAAACGAACGTAAGGCAAGAGTTCACCGAGCGGTATTGCAGTTGTCCATCAACCACTTCACCCAGAACTACCGTACATGCGCCACAGTCGCCCGACCCACAACCTTCTTTTGTACCCGTCTTATTTATCTTGGTACGAAGGTAGTTGAGCACTGTCATATTTGGCGACAGATTATCTTCGCGTCTTATTTCCTGATTGAGCAAAAAAGTAATCAAGAGACCTCCTTGTAAATCGACATATTTCCATGTGTATTCTTTTTGACTTCTAGGTCAATAATTATCCATCCTGACCCTGTGGTCAACTATTTATTTACAAAAATGCAACAAAGATGGCTTGTCGTGAATTGTATACAATTTAATTTTGGTCATAGTCGTCTGTTTTATAAGGGTTTGGATTGAGATTGAACAGTTTTATGGTGTGAATGAATGGATAGCTATGTATACAAGATAAAGACAAGATTTATGGCACTGTTGGGAGTGATTCTGTAGAGGCTAAGATCGTTGTTGAGGCTAGAATCGGCAGTGTTTTAGATGGATGTGAGCCGATCGTCGCCTTTATTTTTAGGGGAGAGGGCATAAAAAAGAGAAGTAAATGCAGAGGCTTACTTCTCTCCTGTATTGTTAATAACCATCTGTTAAC
>NZ_JBFRSX010000011.1:34621-146202 GCF_041473835.1 Vibrio sp. 10N.222.55.A1
GTTAACAGATGGTTATTAAGCGCTTGTTGAATCTTCTATGACTTGCTCTTAAGCAGATCTGAGAACACGACATGCAGATCACTAGAAGCTGTGCTGCTGTCTAGGTTGAGCTTTGAACGGATGTGGCTTAGGTGTTCCTGCATCAATTCTACTGCTTGTTGTTCGTTACCTGACTCAATTGCATCCAGTAAGCCTGAGTGTTCGTCTAGAGAACAGTTCGAGTGATTGCCCGTTTCGTACTGAGCGATCAGCAGTGAAGTTTGCGATACCAAGCTGCGTTGGAAAGCCAGCAGTGGCGCGTTCTCTGCCATTTCAGCCAATTTGATGTGGAACTCACCAGACAAACGTAGGCCAGAGCCGTAATCGCCTTGGTCGAAAGCACAGTTCTCTTTCGCGACTAATTTTCTGCATTCTTCTATTTGAGCTTTGGTTGCGTTTTTCACCGCCAGCTCAGTGATAGCAATTTCCATCACTTCACGTGCTTTAAAGATTTGTTTGGCTTCGTCAACCGTTGGCGCAGCAATCACGGCTCCTCGGTTAGGACGGATCACCACAACTTGTTCTAAAGAAAGACGCAGTAAGGCACGGCGGATAATGGTGCGACTAACGCTAAAGATTTCTGCTAACGCTTCTTCGCTTAATTTGGTGGCTGGTGGCAGCCTTTGTTCTAGTATCGCGTCGAAGATATGGCAGTAAACAACATCGTCTTGAGTCTGGCCTGTTACTTTTGTTTTTACACCTTTGGAGACAGAATTTTTGAGAGCTGTCATAGAGATAAGGGCCCTTGTTTAGTCGAGTTGGGTTGGTCGAGAATAATTCATGAGTGTTACTCTATATTGTATACATTTATCTATACAATGCCACCGGGTGAAAGTGCGATGCACGCTTATTTGTTAATGACTTATAACATTTAGTTTGCAGTGAACTGTGTGCAATCTTTAGCTTTAAGCCATTTCTAATCCAACTAAACGCGATTATCGCCGCAGCTGTATGCCACGATCTGACTGATTTCGCTCAGGCTACGACCTGACTGTTGCTGCCATTCGTTGAAGGCTTTACTCGCTGCCAGTTGTGCTCGCTTGGTGTTACGACCGCTATCAACCACGTCTGTGCTGCGTAGGTGTGCTTCAACATCTGATGACAAGATGAAGGTATCTTTACCCATTTGGCGCAGAGTGTAGGCACCAGTGTTACCGCCTAATCGCTTGCCGTGTTTCTTCAGATAATCCCAAAGTTCAGTGATACGTTCTGATGGCCAGTCGGCAACCATTTGTGAGAAGGAATCCGCCTCACGCTTAGCATTGTGGATCATGGTGGCATTGGCAGGGATGGTCATCACCTTAGTGAGGTGGCGAATAATGCGCGGGTCTTGCGCTTTTTGTTCCCACATTTCATTCGGCAGCATCAGCATTTTTTCGATATTGAATTCAAAGAACACTTCTTCAAATTGCGGCCATTTCTTCCTCACTACATTCCATGAAATACCACACTGGAATACTTTTTCAGTAAAGGCGGCTAGCCAACGATCGTCGGTGATTTGTGATAGCTCGGCTTGTGAAAGGGGCGCACGAATAATTTTTTCGAGTTCGGCCGCTCCGCCTTTGCGGTGAGCTGCACGTTGGTAAATAGTATCGAATTTTTCTTGGGTCATTGAAGGTTCCAAACTAAAGCGATTCTTTATGATATGGGGACTAATTTCTATATGAAAAGGAGCTTAAGCTTCTGTCGCCAATTGAGCGAGAAAACCGCGCATGTAGTCGGTGCGCTTGTTGGCTTCTAACTTAGCGGATTCTGTATTCATGGTTTCAGCGAGCTTAAACAGCTTCACGTAGAAGTGGTCGACGCTGTAATGCTTATCATCCAAGTCACGTTGCTTGGCGAACGGGTCTTCGTGGTTATAGAGTTCTGCGTTAAAGCTCTGCCCCACGTACAGACAGCGTGCAATGCCAATCGCACCGAGAGAGTCTAGGCGATCAGCATCTTGGACGATTTGAGCTTCCAAGGTTTCTGGAGTGATGTTGGCGCTGTAACTGTGAGTGACAATCGCATGATGGATCTCATCAAGATAGGACGCGGGGTAGTCGATAGATTTGAGGAAAGAGATCGCCTTATCTGCTGCCATTTGCGAGCTTTGGGCTCTGTCTGGGTGGTTCTTAGGAAAGGTGAAGCAATCATGAAGATACGCGGCGGGTAACACGACTTCAAGCTTAGCTTGTTCTTGATCGCACAAAGCTTTTGCGGTTTTGACGACACGCTTAATATGGCTGATGTCGTGTGCTGCATCTTGTGTCATTTCTTGCTGTGCAAACTCAAGCAGTTGGTCTTCAAACTTTTCCTTCACGCGTCTCTGTCTCCATATTTAGACGTTAGCAATCTTGTTGATCACCTAGCATTTATTTCACATCGACTTTAACAGTTTCAAGCGCGAGTTTTTATCTTTTATAAAAAGTATATCAACAAAAAAACCGACTCTGTGAGTCGGCTTAATAGAGGGGCTTGTCTACGTTGATAAAAGCATTATCAACGGCAGTCAGAGCTTAAGCTGCAGCTTGTTGAAGCTGTGCTAGCACATCATGCAGAGAAGGGCTGATGGTGTGTCCAAGCGCTTTCACTTCGTCACATGGCTCTACTAAATCAGGGATCTGGAAGCTGATCATGTTGGCTGCCATAGAAGCGCGAATTCCGTTGTTCGAATCTTCGAACGCTAGGCAGGTTTCAGGCGCAACACCTAGGCGTTCAGCCGCCAGCAAGTAAATCTCTGGGTGAGGCTTGCCGTGAGTCACTTCGCAGCCTGTGCTTAATGAAGTGAAGTAAGAATCTAGGCCAGCCAGCTCAAGCTTCTTCTTCGCGATATCAAGCTGAGTGGAGGTCGCCACCGCGATTGGAATGTCATTCGATTTTAGCCATTCAAGCAGTTCAATCACGCCATCTTTTACTGGGATTGCTTGGTTTTTAACAATTGCACTGTAGCGGGTGCGCCATTCATTATTCAGCGCTGGGTAATCTAGCCCTTCACCGTAACCGTTTCGAAAAATCTGTTCGATGGTTTTTGCGTTACAGCCAATGATGCCTAGGTAAACATCCTGCAAAAACGGAACACCTTGCGCGTGACATGCTTCTTCAAATACCTGCATACAAAGTCGCTCGGTGTCGAGCAGCAGTCCATCCATATCAAAAATAGCAGCTTGAAAATTCATATCCGTGGTTCTTTCTGTGTTGTCATCGTGAGGGCGGGTATTTTGACATAGTGTCTAGTGATAGGCGAGTCAACGTTCAGTAAGAATATATCCAATCGGCTCGGCAATATGCTTCTGCATGACTTTAAATGTGATTGGTTGTGGTTGAAATAATATCGTTCAGTTATGAGCCTGATATTTTATAGGCCATCCAGATCTAACAGAAACAATTATGATTATTCCACATAACAAATCTAGGTATTGCGTCTGGCTTCTTATTACATTTCATAAACTTACGGGCGTGTTAGCGTGACCATAATCTTATAAAAAACAATTGCCGGGAGCCGGCAACCATAGTGTGACCAAGCAATAAGTAAATGGCTGAGCTTAGGGAGAAAATAACATTAGTCCACACTTTTAGCAGGGTTGCTTATGTTGTATTTTGAGTTTCTATTTTTATTAGTCGTCCTTTATATCGGGTCTCGGTATGGCGGTATTGGCTTAGGGGTTGTTTCTGGTATTGGTTTGGTTATCGAGGTGTTTGTCTTCAAGATGCCACCAACGTCTCCACCTGTCACCGTAATGCTGATCATCCTCGCCGTTGTTACTTGTGCTTCGATTCTCGAAGCGGCAGGTGGCTTGAAATACATGCTGCAAGTGGCGGAAAGGGTGCTAAGAAAGAACCCGAAACGCGTCACCTTGATAGCACCGTTCGTGACTTACTCGATGACTTTCCTATTGGGTACTGGCCACGCGGTTTACTCAATCATGCCAATCATTGGCGATGTTGCACTGAAGAACGGTATTCGTCCTGAGCGTCCAATGGCAGCGGCATCTGTCGCGTCTCAACTTGCTATCACTGCATCGCCAATTTCAGCGGCTGTGGTGTACTACCTCGCGCAACTTTCAGATATCCAACACTCTATTACTCTGCTTTCCATTTTGATGGTGACGGTGCCTGCAACCTTGTTTGGTACGTTTTTGCTTTCTTTGTACAGCTTGAAACGCGGCAAAGAACTGAATGACGATCCTGAATATCAAGCGCGCTTAAAAGATCCTGAGTGGAAAAAGCGCATCGAAAGCACAACGGCAACCTCTTTGGATGAAGTGCTTCCAACTTCGGCTCGTAATGCGGTATTGATTTTCCTACTTTCAATCGTCGTGATTGTTATCGTGGCGATGGTGCCTGAGATCAGAACCATCGTAGACGGCGACAAGCCAATCAAGATGTCGGTGATCATCCAAATGATGATGCTCTGTTTCGGCGGTATCATCTTGCTGGCAACCAAAACTGACCCGCGTGATGTCCCAAACGGTGTGGTATTCAAATCGGGTATGGTGGCAGCAATTGCTATCTTCGGTATCGCATGGATGTCGGATACTTACTTCCAATACGCAATGCCTCAGTTCAAATCTGGCATCGTGGAAATGGTAACCAATTACCCGTGGACGTTTGCTCTAGCGCTATTCATCGTATCGGTTGTGGTGAACTCTCAAGCTGCAACAGCACGTATGATGCTACCGGTTGGCCTCGGCTTAGGATTAGACCCAGCACTGCTTATCGGCTTGATGCCAGCGGTTTACGGTTACTTCTTCATCCCGAACTACCCATCAGACATCGCAACGGTTAACTTCGATGTCTCTGGCACCACCAAGATTGGTAAGTGGTACTTCAACCACTCATTCATGTCGGTTGGTTTGATCGGTGTAGTAGGCGCATGTTGCTTAGGCTACGCACTGGCACAGATTTTTATCGCTTAATGTATTAGCTTTCTTTGAGATAGCTAAGACAACAAACAAAAACAGCGCCTGAATTGGCGCTGTTTTTGTTTAATCTGTCTTGGGAATTAGCTTTGATACGAGCTCTTAAGCAGTATTAGCGAGCCTCAAAAGCCAAAGACTGAATCGCTTCTTCTATCGTTAGGAAGTGGATCTTCATCAGGCACACTTCGGCTTTCTGGAATTCGTGATTTCGAATCAGTTTGGTCACGCTTTCAACTGAATACTGGTCTGCTCGTTTCGCTAGAGACAGTTGGTTTGAGCTCGATTGAAGCGAGTAACTGTCGCCAACTGAATCGATGAGGTAATCCTCTTCGCCCAAGATCATGTCTGAGCATTCTGCTCGAAATTCGTGTTCGGATGCGACGTAAATAAGCTCATCGTCACCGTCGAGTTTTACCAAAGATGGCCAACTGATCATTACTGCCCTTTCTATGTGCTGCTTACTGCTTTTAATAGTGGTGACGACAAGCAATTATGTAAAAGTTATCGTCATCTGCTTTATACACTAATCGATTCTTGTCATCGATTCGTCTTGACCAAAATCCAGACAGGTTGCCGACTAGTGGCTCCGGCTTTCCAATCCCTTCAAAGGCCGTTCTTTTGGCAGCTTCAATCAACTTATTTAGTTTCTTGAGCGTTTTCTTGTCTTGGGTTTGCCAGTATAGGTAATCTTCCCAAGCATTATCTGTAAACACAATCTTTCGATCATTCGTCATTATTCAATTCTCGAACGGTTGTATTTCCGGCTTCGAGTTGAGCAATGGATTCAGCCAATCTTTCAGCGTTTTTAGGCGAGCTCATTAGGTACAAGGTTTCTTGCATTGAATTAAAATGATCAAGAGACATTACCACGGCATCTTCTGAATCTCGTCTGGTTATTACCGTAACATCAGAATCGTCTACCACTCTATCGAGCACAGACTTAAGGCTATTTCTTGCCTCAGTAAAAGAAACAATATTCATCACTTATTTACCCTGTTGTTTTTGGATATGTTTAATCTTTCAATATACACAGAATAGTTAATCATTCATGAATTAACTATTGTACATGTTCCGCTTGTTGTACATGTTATCTCAGAGATTATACATGATCAACTTATGGTACATGTCACTCATTGTAAATCTGCAGAGTGTTACTGACTCAAAATGCTATTTACTTAAAGATCGGCCCAACGGCGCGAAGTAACCTTGCAGCGCTTGATAAATCTCTTTGCGATGCGTGAGGTCTGGATAGAGAGGGAACATATCCGGTTTGGTCGTGCCATCGACTAAGTAAGAATTCTCGATATCTGAGCAGGACTCAATCGTAGCTTCAAAGGCACGCGCCATCATTTCTGTGGGTCGTGAGAAGTAGCGGGTAGACGTCGCTTTGTCGGCAATAACACTGCGTGCAACGTAGTCGTGTTTATCTAGGTTGTTGTCGCTGAGTAGTGTGGCATCGAACACAGACATCAAACTCTCGTTTAATGGGTGAGGTCGCACCTTTCTATCGTGTAACCAACAGTCACTGGCGAACAAGATTTGCTTACGAGGGCCGGAGGTATCGCCGATTTCAAACGCTTTCTCAGCGATATAGTGGTCAAATGCATGCCAAAACTCGTGAGCGAGCGCGCCAGCTCCGGCATTCTTCGCGAGGGCTAATTCTCGTTGGTTCGGGGCATAGTGTGCTTGTACGCCTTTTCTGCCGCCACTGCCGAACGCTAAGCCTAATGTGCCGCGAAGGCCAATCGCTTCTGGTGGCAAAGCCAAGATGTAAGCCAAGTCGGCTAGCGAATCGAATATCAGATTTGCGGCCAACTCTTTTTCTTCTTTCGTCACCCAAGCACCCACACGAATGCTGCCCATACCGAAGGTTTGTTTGATGTCCATGAATGACACCTGATCGCCATGTCGGTAGTCTGGGCCTTCGCGCGTTTTGTATTTAAAGTGAGTTAACTTCAAAAGGGTCCTTGGAAACAGACGTAAGAATGAATAGTGTGCTCAGTGAGATGCGCCTGTGTGAGATGCATCTCTTGGAATTAAAGGACGTTAGCACTTTTGATAGCAAATTGCCGAACAAAATTAGTTTAGATTGAGTTCGAAAGCTTCCCATGAAGTTGGGTTACCTTCACGAGTGAGTGGAAAGAGTGGCTGTTGTGGTTTTGCATAGCTTAATCGGTGCAGTCTTTGAGTTACGTGGTAGCTATCAAGCCCTGATACCGTGACCAAATCCAACGCTTCTAAATCAAGGTAGCCATCCGGCATCACGGCGCGTTTGGGTGCGTGAATTGTTATAACTTCACCGATCAACATTTGCGTTTGATTGCTTTCGATTGTTATCTGTTCTTTGAACGCTAACCCTATCTTTAAACTGCTCTCCAAGACGAAGGGAGCGGGGAATGTGTCGTCATAATAGGCCGTTAAGCCGACCGCGTTGAATTCTGAGACTGGTTTAGGGTAGCGAGCCGAGGTTTGATGGGCCTTTTTAACAAAGTCAGCACCAATGCTGTTAACGGTGAAGTACTTAGTTTCTAGGATGTTTTCTAGCGTATGACGTCGGCTTTTATCTGGGCGAACAATAAAACCAAGCAGCGCGGGATCAGACCCTAGGTGAATGACAGAGCTTACTATCGCAAGGTTTTCAAACCCCTGTTTATCACAAGTGCCAATTAGGTTGGCGCTTTTAAATCCAGACAAGGAATTAACTAAACGAATGCGGTGGCGCGGGTCCATTGTTTGGATATCTTGTTTAGAAAGGGTCATGTCCTTCATATCTTCTCTTCTTCTCATTTATTGTTATCTTCGAGCATGCTCACTAACGGACTTATATGTACGAAGAATCCGCTTTTATCGATCAAAGAGCGCTTATTGGCCGTGGGCAGTTTGTCTCTTTTATCTCTGCTACAGCACAATGAACGAGATCCTTTGCATAGATTTACGTACGTTGACGTCCCTTTACATCACAGGAGCTAAAGTAATGATGTCGTCTTTATGAGTGTTAACAAATGAAAACAGTCCGCAATATCATTTGGGCAATGATTGCCACAATGTCAGCCTTTTGGTTTGCGATGGAACCGCAATTATTCGCTTCAAGCGATGTCTTTGAATGGCGCTCAGCCATGATTCAGTACTCAGGTATTTTGTCTCTGGTGTTAATGTCCATCACAATGATCTTGGCGATGCGTTTGCCTATGGTTGAGAATTGGCTGAAAGGTATGGATAAAGCATATCGAGTCCATAAATGGCTCGGTATCGGTGGTGTTGCACTGGGTGTGACACACTGGTTGTGGTACCAAATACCTAAGTCATTGGTGGTGTCTGGTGTGTTAGATAAGCCTGTTCGACACGATGGTTCAGGGCCGCAAGCTGTTTTGACTGGATGGGAGTTATGGGTCAATGAATTACGCGGTATTGCTCAGAGTATTGGCGAGTGGGGCTTCTACTTGTTGCTCATTTTACTGGTGGCGTCACTATGGGCGGCAGTGAAGTACAAACCGTTTAAATTGTCGCACCGTCTGATGTCGGTTGCGTACCTGTTTATCGCTTTCCACTCAGTAATCCTGCTTAAACGAGCGTATTGGGGAGAACCTATTTATTATCTAACTGTGGCATTTGCTTTGGCTGGGTCTATCGCAGCGATTTACAGTTTGTTGGGCTTGGTTGGGCGTCGTAATCGTCACTCAGCGAAGATTATCTCGACTCGCTATTTTCCACAAGCTGAAGTGATGGAGCTGGTGTTAAAACCGGAGGCATCTTGGCAAGGTCACAAAGCTGGGCAGTTTGCGTACTTGCGTTTCGGTAATGAAGACCCGCATCCGTTTACCATTGTTTCTGGCAGTGATGATCCAGAGCTGCGCTTTTTGATCAAAGAGCTGGGTGATTTTACTAATGGCCTATATGAACGAGTGAAAGCGGGCGATGCGGTTACGGTTGAAGGACCCTATGGTCGACTTTATTTTGACCTAAGCAAGCCACAAATTTGGATTGCTGGTGGTGTCGGGATAGCGTCGTTTTTTGCAACACTTGAAGCGCTCAAAACAGAACGAGATCATCCTCGTATTCAACTGTTTTATTGTACTCGCGGTGTTGATAAGCAATTAATCGATGAGTTGTGGCACCTAGCACACGCGGTTGGTGTGAAGTTGACCGTGATAGATACCTTGCACTCACCGCGGCTAAACGCCGGAAGAATTGTCAATCAATGTGGCGACCTCAACGAGTACGAGATGTATTTCTGCGGGCCGGAGTTGTTCTCTACATCACTGAAAAAAGAATTAGACACCTATCAATTTGATATTGAAAAGCACTACCACGAAGAGCTGTTTGTGATGCGTTAAAGCCAACTATTGGAGCTGTGATTGTTAAATTAGTCAATCGGCACAGTGTAAAAAGGCGTAAAGTCACTCAATTTGTTATTGCAGCGGTTTGCTATTGAGCGATACCATATAGGGCTGTTTCTTTGGTAAAGATGTAATTATGTCAGATGAAAAACTCGCACTCGAATGGATGCGCCAACAAGCTCATAAAGTTGACCCATACGTTATCGATCCATCGTTTGATGAATGCGTTGAGTTGCTTGATCCTGCCTTCAAGAAAGGCAAGAGTGTTGCTCAACTCAAGTATCTGTTATCAGAAGCAGATCGCCGAGCGGGCGCGGCAGAACGTAAGCATGCGGCTTTAAAATACGCCAAAGAGAAAAGCCCAAATGCTGGTCAAATCTTGCGACTGCAAAGCAAGCTTCAACAAGTTCAGTTGGCTCTCAAGCTTGCCACTGGCGATAACAATATGACCATATCTCAGTTCTGTGCGGAGTACGATGTCTCTAAGCGTGACGGCAATACGGCATGGAATGAAAAGTTGGTGGAGCAGGGTAAGAGAAAGTAGCGATCTCTATTTCTATTTTTTGATTTAGTCGTTTTTCTATTGAACTTTAAATCATGCTCGCAGAGCCGTTAACTCGGTATCTTGAACCCCAATCATTGATATGCATTGCCGTGGTTTGAGCGCGGCGTATTGTCTCAACGATGCCCTCATTATTTTGGTGACGCACTCATGAACCTCTCCCAGATTGACCTGAATCTTCTTTTCGTTCTTAAGCATTTACTCGAAGAAAAACACGTCTCTAATACCGCAATGTCTCTGAACATGAGCCAGTCTTCGGTAAGTCGTACGCTACAAAAAATGCGTACCTTCTTTGATGATGAGCTGCTGGTACGTAAGAAGTATGGCTATGAGCTGACCCCAAAAGCAGAGTCGATTAAAAACGATATCAACACCGTTATTACTAACCTGGAAAAGTTGGTTCATAAGCAGTCGTTTGACCCAAGCAAGGTTGATAGTACTGTGAAATTTTATGGCTTACTGCCTCAAATTAATACCTTAATGCCCAAGGTGATCGCTAAGATCCGCAAAGAAGCGCCGAACATGATCGTGAGTTTAGATTCTGCGCCCAAGCGTCATTTCGAAGCCTTGGTCGCAGGTGATGTGCACTTTGCCTTATCTTCGCATCAGCCGCCTTCTGCTGAGCAAAATATCTATCGTATGACAGTGGCGAAGCGCACGTTCCGTTTGTTGATGAGCCGAGAGCACCCATTGGCGAATGAAACTCTGACCCCACAAAAGCTGGCGGAATATGATTTTGGCCAAGTCTCTCTACAAGGTGAGAAAAGGCTTTCTTTCGAACACAAATACCAAGAACTCGGTTTAGCCAATAAAAAGCAGCGCCTGTCTGCACCTGTGCAGTTGAGTAACTTCAGCTCGGCGCCAAGTATTGCTGCTGAAACCGACATCATCTTTCACCTTCCAACACCTTTTGCAGAAGCAGCGTGTCATGATCCCCGCCTGATCACCAGAGAAGTCCCAGAAGAACTCCACTTGAGCTTTCAAGAAGTTTATTTGTACTGGCACAAGCGATTTCATGATGACCCGATGTGTGAATGGGTACGTGAAATATTCAAAGACCTCTATGTAGGCAAAGATACGTACTCTTAAAAGAGAGTGACTTCTAGTTAAGTAAGCACCGAAGTCTGAGTGATTTGAGAGCCGTTATTCGCAACATCATCAGTTTCATATCAAGCATAAGATGAAGGTAACTATCCGTCTGGCGGATAGCGATATTCTATTTTGGCGATAGCATTATGCTTGAAGCGAATGATTTACGCCGCTCTAATTGAGAATGATTATTAAATGCAATCTCAATTTAAGTAGAGCCAAGATGAACACTATTCAAACGTTTACTCGTTCCCCCCTTTCTAAGTCTATAGCTGCTGCGTGTTTTGTATTCCCTGTGATGGGCTTTGCTAACGAACAAGTAAATCAAGTTGATACCGAAGCTTTGACCATTGAAGCGACGACTATGGAAACCATGGTTGTGACAGCAGCTGGTTATGAGCAGGTTGTCACTGAAGCGCCAGCGTCGATCAGCGTGATTACTCGTGAGCAGCTGGAAAACCGATCGTATAAAGATCTGACAGACGCGCTGCGTGATGTACCTGGTGTGATAGTGACAGGTGGTGGTTCGAGCCAAGACATTTCAATACGTGGTATGCCTGCAGAATACACGGCGATTTTGGTCGATGGACGCAAGCAGTCTGGCCGTGAAACACAACAAAACAGCAGTGGTGGCTTTGAGCAAGATTGGCTACCACCTCTAAGCGCGATTGAGCGAGTTGAAGTCGTGCGTGGCCCAATGTCGACGCTTTACGGTTCAGACGCGATTGGCGGTGTGATCAACATTATCACTCGTAAAGATTATCAAGAGTGGTATGGCAGCGTACGTGGTGAAACAACACTGCAAGAGAACTCAGACTCGGGCAATTCATATCAAAGCCAAGTGCATCTAGCGGGCCCTCTTATTGATGGCTTGTTGAGTGCTTCTTTCTCTGGTTTATATCAAGAGCGTAAGGAAGATGAGATTCTTTACGGATACGGAGGCAAAACATTAGAGAGTTACCGTGGCGCACTACACTTGACGCCTACGGATGACGATACTTTCTCGTTTGATTACACCTATCACGATCAAGAACGAGTGACGACGGATGGAAAATC
Organism: Vibrio sp. 10N.222.55.A1; assembly: GCF_041473835.1. NCBI lineage: Bacteria > Pseudomonadati > Pseudomonadota > Gammaproteobacteria > Vibrionales > Vibrionaceae > Vibrio > Vibrio sp. 10N.222.55.A1. The sequence continues at coordinate 46,606 of NZ_JBFRSX010000011.1, forward strand.
GAAAACCACAGATTCTGAGCGTGTGAACAATCGTCAATCATTGGGCCTATCTCACTCAGGCAACTACGACTGGGGCTCGGGCACTTCATACATCAACAATGAAACGGTGGAGAATGAAGGCGGAGAAATGGAAGTGGAAAACCTGACTCTGAACTCACAATGGTCTATGCCTGTGCTTGAGGCGCACTACCTAACTATCGGCTTCAACTATACACGTCAGGAGCTGACAGATTCTGCAGAAGATCATGTCTTCAAAAATAACCAATGGTCACTGTTTGCGGAAGATGAATGGTACATCACCGATTCTTTTGCTCTAACAACTGGTCTCAGATTTGATCAAAATGACGTGTTCGAGTCTCATCTGAGCCCTCGCGTTTATGGTGTGTGGAGTGTCGACTCATATTGGACAGTGAAAGGCGGTGTTTCAACGGGTTATCGAGCACCAGGCTTAACTGAGATGGAAGCGGGTTGGGCGCAAGAAAGTTGTGGTGGCGACTGCTCGGTTTACGGTAATCCTGATCTAAAAGCCGAGACGTCAGTGAACAGTGAAATGGGCGTGTACTTTGTTGGCGATGCCGATTTAAGCTCGAACTTCACCGTGTTCTACAGTGACTTTAAAGACAAGATCGACAAGAAAGAGCTGAGCACTAACTGTGGCCGACGTGGTTGTGATTCTACCTACGTGAACATTGAAGACGCGATTACTTACGGTGCTGAATACACGATAAATAAAGGCATTACCGAGGCGATTTCTGTCGGTTCGACGTATACCTATACACATACTGAGAAGCAGTCCGGTGAAGATGAGGGTAAGCCACTAACGCAAATTCCTGAGCATTTAGCTACCGTAAATGCAGATTGGCAAGTACGTGATGATGTCCAATCTTGGATACGAGTGACATACCGTGGCAAAGAGTCAGAACCGACAACGAGTAGTTCAAAAACACAATACGAAGCGCCATCAATTACTTATGTTGACTTAGGTGCCAACTGGTATGTGCAAAAGAACCTTAAGGTGATGGCTGGTATCTACAACCTATTTGATGAACAAACCGATTACGAAGAGTTTGGCTACGTTGAAGATGGTCGTCGTTACTGGTTAGCAGCAGAAGCGTCATTCTAGATAAGAGGTTCATAATGAAAAAGATAACAAAATTACTGATGCTTTCATTTGTTGGATTATCGGCTGCTAATGCTAATGCTAATGCTAATGCTAATGCGGTATACACAGTAGAAAAGGACATCTTGTTTAAGACGGTAGAAGCACGAGAGATCAAGCTTGATCTCTACCTTCCCAAAACAGAAGCAAAGGTTGATGGAAAATATCCGTTGCTCGTTTGGGTACATGGCGGTGCGTGGAAGCGTGGCACTAAAGACGATATTCCGACTAAAAACCCGTTGTTGCTTAATTCTGTTTTGGATGAAGGTTATGCGTTGGCTGCGGTCGATTATCTTTTAAGTTGCGAAGCAACTTTCCCAAAACCAGTCGCGGATATTAATGATGCTATTAACTATCTTCATGACCATGCTAACAAGTACAATCTTGCCGCCGATAACGTGGTTATGATGGGGCGTTCAGCTGGTGGTCATTTAGCGGGATTGGTCGGCGCAAGTAATACGCACGGTGACATTAGCTTTTACTCAGAACCTAAGTATCGAGTGGCTGGAGTTGTAAGCTTTTTTGGCCCGACGGATCTGCTGGAACTAGGTAATAAAGGGAACAGACCAACCAGTAAAAAGTCGTCGGTGTCACGCTTTTTAGGTGATATCCCGAGTGAAGTACCAGAGCTAGCGGCACAAGCTTCAACGACCAGTTATATAAACAGTGATGCTCCGCCTTACATTCAGTTCCATGGAACACTGGATAAGCGAGTGCCTTTAGCGCAAAGCCAGATCCTCAAACATGCTTTGGACAAGTACGGCATTGAGAATCAGCTGTTTATCGAGGAGGGTGTTGGTCATAGTGCTCCAATTTTTGATACCGATAAGTATGTACCGCATGTGATTGCGTTTTTAAAGCGACATTATCCAATTAAATAATCTCTACTTTTGTGACGTTACAACGCGCTAGAAAGCATTCATTGAGCCATTTAAAGCCAAGTTGATCACTAAGGTTCAACTTGGCTTTTTTATTGGAAGCTTTCATAAGTATCTGGATTCATTTCTAACTTCCCTTTTATGATTCGATCGTCATTTATTAGATCGAACAAAACCGTGTTCACCTTCGATAATCGAGTTATTCATCAGTTAAAGGTGGTGGTTATTGTGTGTTTCATCACGCTTTGTTCGTAACTGACTCTAGCTTATCGACGACCTTGATAAAGGCTTCAATGTGCGCGATACACTATTTTTCGCCCATTAATCAATTTCACTTGTGACAAAGTTATCAGAATTATGCATTTTCGGTAACGTTCCCGAAATTATCGATCTATCATCCACTCAGATACAAAAGTGAAGTAATCAACACGACTGATTTCTATTTCTTCTTCGATATAGAGCTTATACATCAAAAGTATAAGCCGAAATGTGCTTACGAATTATTTTGGGAACGTTTGCAGATAATCCAAAACAATTAACGTGAGAACATCAGAATGAAACGACACATTTTAGCGGTTGCTGTAACAATGGGGCTAATGACTACATCGGTATTAGCAAGTGAAGACGTTGCAGCATTAGAGCAACGTATTAATGAATTAGAACAAAGGGTTGCACAAACAGAGCAGGTCTCTACCGAGGCCAATGAAAAGGCTTCTTCGTTTGAGTTTCACGGCTATGCTCGCTCTGGGTTATTGATCAACGACGACCTAAACGGCGCGACAGGTACTGGTCCTTACATGACAGCGGCGGGTGCCATTGGAGCTCCAATTGGACGTCTTGGTGTTGAAGATGATCATTACGTTGAAGCGAACTTGATTCATAAGCGATTTGCAGACGATGGCTCTAGTGCTTTGTTTCGCATCATGTTGGCCGACAGTACTGAGACAAATAACGAGTGGACTGCCAGCGAAAGCCAGTTGAATGTGCGACAAGTGTATTCAGAACTGAACCGTCTGAGCATGTTCTCTGAATCTGAAGCGTTTTCTGAAGCAACGTTTTGGGCGGGTAAACGATTCGATCGCGACAACTTTGATATTCACTTTTTCGATTCGGATATTGTCTTCTTATCAGGTACTGGTGCGGGCGTTTATGACGTTCAGATGAGCGACAACTGGAAAGCGAATTTCTCTATTTATGGCCGAGATTTTGGTGAGATTGATAGCTCGTCAACAGATGTAGAAAACTACATTGCAACCATGAATAACCGTATTGGCCAATGGCAAGTGATGTTGAGCGGTATGACCTCAGCAGACAACGATAGCCGCCTAAATGGCGCAGCTGAAAGCGGTGTACACGCAATGTTTGCGTACCATGGAGACAACTTCTTTGGTCTGAGCGAAGGCTTCTCTAAAACGGGTATGTTAGTGGGTAGTGGCCTAGGTGCAGAGCTAAAAGGCATCGGTTCAAATGGTGATCTACTGGATGACGCGAAAGCCGTTCGCCTGTTTAGCTACGGTGTCACTCGCATTGGCGACAACTGGCGCTTAGCACCTGCATTAATGGCAGAGCATAGCCAAGACCGTTTGAAGAAGAATGACGAGTTCACATGGGCTTCTTTAAACGTTCGATTAGCTCAAGAGTTCACAGAGAACTTTGAGATGGTTTACGAAGGTTCATTGCAATACATGGATTTAGACAACTCGACAGAGCAAGCGAGCGGCGGTTTCTACAAAGCGACAGTTGCACCAACACTCAAGCTTTCAACTAGCACTGGTTTCTTTGACCGACCAGAACTGCGTTTCGCTGTGAGCTATGTGGATTGGAGTGAAGACCTAAATGGTTACTCGATCAGCACTGAAGCAGATGCTGCAACGATGGGAGAGGGCGGCGAGGTTCTGTTTGCACTGCAGATGGAAACTTGGTTCTAATTGCTTGATATATCGTTTAGATAGAGAGTGTTACTCATGATGTGATAGTCGCATCAGCAAATGCCAACCTTATCGTTTCAACTCGAAGGTTGGCATTTTTTATCTTGGGATAACCTGATCTCTGAAATAAATCGCTAGCAAGACTCTCGGTCAATAGTGGTGAAGGTCAACACCATCTTGCTCATTTCAAAGCCTTTTTTCTCAATACGGTCGAGTAGCAGCTTGGCTCCATTTTCTCCCGCTTTATCAAACGCATAGTTAAACGTAGACAGCGTTGGTGTGCATACTGAAGCGAGCTCATCGTCACCTACACCGAGCACCAATATATCCTTTCCTGGAACGAGCCCTGCTTCCTGAATGGCTCTGATCGCACCGATTGCGATACGGTCAGTGGCGCAGAATAGGCCGTCGAGCTTGGTGTGCTCCTTGAGATACTGCTTCGCCAGTTGGTAACCTGATTCTATGGTGAAGTCGCCACGGGCGTGAAATTGCAGTGTGAGGTCGTTAAATTGAAGCGATTGAGCGAAGCCTTCCGATCTCATCTTATCAACCGCAATATCATCACCTTGCACACCGATGAATCCCATATGCTTACAAGCTTTCGCTATGAGGCGATTACCCGCTTCAAACCCTACGCGAGTGTCGTCGTGCACAATGCTTGGGATGTTAAACATTGACCCGTCTTGACCAACCAATACCACGGGTACGGCAGAGCTTTGAATCGCTTTGACTAATTGGTTGTCGAGGTGGGTCGCGTACAGGATGATACCTTCAACACGCCTCTGGTTAAATATCTGAATATATTCAAGTTCTTTATTGTGTGTTTGGTGTGTGCTCGCTAATAATACATGCTTGCCCGCTTGCTCTAATACGGCGGTTAAACCATCGACACCCTGAGAGGTGGCATGGGAAGAAACCCTAGGAACAATCACGCCAACCAGGTTGGTTTTTTGGGACTTTAAGTCTTTAGCGACTTGGTTTGGGAGATAGCCACACTCTTCAACCGCTTTACGCACCTTCACCTTGGTCGCGTCTTTTACGCCATACTCATCATTGATTACTCTTGAAACCGTCGACTTGGAAACTCCAGCGAGACGAGCGACATCATGAAGACTAGCCATTATTCATTATCCAATTGTAATTTTAGTTTTGGGATTGTTTGCAAACAGAGCATCAAATTTACCTGTTATTAGGGGATTTTAACCCTGTCTTCTTATCCTAGGGAGATAATTTGAAGATCATTCTCACACTATTGAGCAGTTATCTTTGATCATTTGTTATTTCTAGGCAAAAATTTGTTTTGCAAACGTTCCCGAAAATTCAAAAGCTCAAATGATAATCCAATGGGGTATGTAATGAATTATCCAAAAATAGCAAAAGAGCTGCTTTCTCTATTAGGTGGTAAAAGTAATATCACCGCACTCGCACACTGCGCGACTCGTCTGCGTCTTGCGGTTGCAGACCAAGATAAAATTGATGAACAGGCGATTGATAACCTAGAAGGGGTTAAGGGCCAGTTTAAAGTGGCAGGTCAATATCAGATCATCTTTGGCTCAGGCATCGTAAACCAAGTTTATGCTGAGTTGGCTAAGCTGACTGAAATGACGGAAATGTCGACCAACGATGTGGCGTCTGCAGGTGCTGACAACCAAAATATCCTGCAACGCGCGGTGAAAGGCCTGTCTGATATTTTTGTACCAATCATTCCGGCGATTGTTGCTGGTGGTTTGTTGATGGGTATCTACAACCTATTGACGGCTCAAGGCTTATTCATTGATGGCAAATCTTTAATCGACGCTAATCCGGGTTTGACCGACTTAGCAAACATGATCAATACATTTGCTAATGCTCCTTTTGTGTACTTACCTATTTTATTAGCATTTTCAGCGAGTAAGAAGTTTGGTGGTAACCCATACCTTGGCGCGGCTTTAGGTATGTTGATGGTTCACCCAGACTTGCTTAACGGCTGGGGCTTCGGTGGCGCATCAGTGTCGGGCAGCATTCCGGTTTGGAACATTTTAGGTTTCGAAATCGAGAAAGTAGGCTATCAAGGTTCAGTACTACCCGTTCTTGTTTCTGCGTTTATTCTAGCGAAAGTTGAGCTTGGGCTGCGTAAAGTTATTCCTTCGGTTCTGGATAACTTGCTAACGCCGCTATTGGCGATTTTCATAACTGGTTTGTTAACATTCACGATTGTTGGTCCATTTACTCGTGATATCGGCTTCCTGCTTGGTGACGGCCTAAATTGGTTATACAACAGTGCTGGCTTCATTGGCGGTGCGGTGTTTGGTTTGATTTATGCGCCGTTTGTTATTACTGGTATGCACCATAGCTTTATCGCGATTGAAACTCAGTTGCTTGCGGATATTGCAACAACTGGTGGTACGTTTATCTTCCCTATCGCGGCGATGTCTAACGTGTCACAAGGTGCAGCGGCACTGGCGGTTGGTTTCATGAGTAAAGATAAGAAAATGAAAGGTATCGCGATTCCTTCTGGTGTGACTGGCTTGCTTGGTATTACTGAACCTGCAATGTTCGGTGTGAACTTGAAGCTTCGCTATCCATTCATTGCTGCGGTTTGTGCCGCTGCGATTTCAAGCGCGTTTATCACGATGTTCAATGTGAAAGCACAAGCACTGGGTGCGGCGGGTATTCCTGGCATCATCTCAATATCACCAGAAAAGATTGGCTACTACGTGGTAGGTATGATTATCGCGTTCGTGACTGCCTTTGCTCTGACCGTTGTTTTAGGTCTGCGCGAGCGCAGCAAGCAAAACATTAAAGCAACAGCTTAACGTTTCTCCCTAGAAGTGAAGCCCCCTTTTCACTTCATTTCCTAAGCTTTGGGGTGCTAGCTAGGTGATTTGGCTTAGCTAGCCTTTTTATATTTTTACATGACAGCGTGAAGTGTCACCTTGCTTTTGGTTGCTACTGCTTTCGATTGCCATCGCTTTCGGTTGTCATGATTTTCAGTTTTAAGGTAAGAAAGATGAATCAAGTTTGGGTAACTGGAGACGCCGTCGTCGACCTCATTCCGGAGACTGACGCGACATTATTGAAATGTCCGGGCGGTGCGCCTGCTAATGTCGCGGTAGCGATTTCTCGCCTTTTAGGCAAAAGCGCATTTTTTGGCCGAGTGGGTAACGATCCGTTTGGCACTTTTATGGAAGTGACTCTGCAAAAGGAAGGTGTGAATACCGAGCGTTTGGTGAAGGACCCTGAACAACGCACGTCAACCGTGGTGGTCGATCTTGATGACCAAGGCGAGCGTAGCTTTACGTTTATGGTTAAGCCAAGTGCCGACCAGTTTATGTCTGTTGAAGACATTCCCGAATTTAAGAAAAACGAGTGGCTACACGTCTGCTCGATCTCTTTGGCTAATGAACCAAGCCGAAGCAGTACCTTCGAAGCGATCCGACGTATGAAAGCCGCGGGCGGTTACATCAGCTTCGATCCAAACCTTCGTGATGAAGTGTGGCAAAACCCATCTGAAATTAAGTCTGTGGTCATGAAAGCGGTTGAATTGGCTGATGTGGTTAAATTCTCAGAAGAAGAACTGGATTTCTTAACCGATTCAACTTCGATGGAACAAGGTTTGGCTAACATTGCAGATCTTAACAACACGCTTGTTCTGGTAACGCAGGGCGCGAAAGGCGTTTGGCGAGTATTTGAAAACCAAGGTGTGTTGATTTCAGGTCGCTCAGTGACGCCAGTGGATACCACGGGTGCAGGCGATGCTTTTGTTGGCGGTTTGCTTGCAAAGCTTTCTCAAGATGATGAGTGGAACAATCAACAAGTCGTCGATTCTGCAATTCAGTGGGCGAATGGGTGTGGTGCACTGGCGACCACGCAAAAAGGCGCAATGACCGCACTTCCAACGCAAGAAGCTCTTACTCAGTTTATTCAAAAAGACTCTTCAAATACGAATGCCGTAGAGGAGAGTGTATGAGTTTGAACTCGAACTGGACAGTAGAGCAAAGATATCGCCGTATAGAAGATATTTCTCTAGAGAGTATTGATGCGATGGTAGAGCTTCGCAAACAAGACTCTGGCTATCCAAGCTACCATATTGCGCCTAAGTTTGGTCTGCTTAATGATCCGAATGGTCTGTGTTTCTTTAATGGTGAACACCACCTATTTTACCAATGGACGCCAGTTGGCCCCGTCCATGGTATGAAGTACTGGTACCACCTTTCTACCAAAGACTTCGTTCATTTCGAAGACCACGGCATTGGCTTGCACCCAGACCAAGATTACGACTCTCACGGTGTTTACTCTGGTGGTGCATTGGTTGAAAACGACAATGCATTGTTGTTTTTTACAGGTAACAAGCGCGACGGAAATTGGTTGCGAGTGCCAACTCAATGTTTTGCCAAGATGACTGCTGACGGCAAAATAGAAAAGCACGGCGTGGTTATCGAAAACGATCACTACACCGAACATTTCCGCGACCCAAAAGTGTGGAAACAGGGCGGCGATTATCTGATGGTTGTGGGTGCTCAAACGCCTCAAAATACTGGCTCTATGGCGCTATATTGCAGCCGAGACCTGATGAATTGGCAGCACAAAGGTCCAATTCAAACTCGTTACAACAACCTTGGCTATATGTGGGAATGCCCAGATTTCTTTGAAATAGAGAATCAGTCGGTGATGCTGTTTTCTCCACAAGGTGTGTCTAGCGAAAATCCATACGATTTCAAAAATATCTACTCGGTGGCTTATATCGTCGGTGACCGCCTAAATCTCGATTCGGTAGAACTGGAAAACCACCAAGATATTGCGCAGCCAGATTATGGCTTCGATTTCTATGCACCACAGACTTATTTAGATGATACAGGCCGCCGTATTCTGATTGCTTGGATTGGTCTGCCTGAGATTGATACACCATCTAATGAGTATCAGTGGGCGGGCATGTTGTCGTTACCACGCGAACTTCAAATCCAAGATGGCTATCTTGTTCAGTCTGCTTTACCTGAATTGAAAGCGCTACAGGGTGAAGCTGTGGTGGTTGAAAATGCTCTTGAATTGGATACAACCAGCTTCATGGTTGAGCTCGAAACTGATACTAACGAGTTTGAGTTTACACTTGCTAACGTTGCGGGTGATAACATCGTGTTCAGTGCTACAGAAAAGGAGTTCATGCTTGATCGCAGTAAGATGTCTCAGCTCTACGCGGAAGAGTTTGGCTCAGTGAGAAAAGCACCGAGGTTGAGCACCAAGCAAATCATCGAGGTTTATGTTGATAAGTCAGTGATCGAAATCTTTATCAATGGCGGTAAGCACACAATGACCAGCCGTTTCTTCATTGATGACTTGAGTTCATTGTCGATGACTGGTGACGTGAACACCGTTTATCACTCGATGAACCCAATTAAAGGGTTGGACAACTAACCTCCGCTTATCTCCATCAAGAAAGCCGCTGATCAACAGCGGCTTTTGTTTGGTCTGCGACATCACTATTGTGCTAACTCTTTGACCTTGTCCATTCCCCGTAGCCCTGAATCTCAAGTCCATTTAGAACAAACAACCAACGCTAAGGTCGAATGTTATTGAAACTGACCTTCTGCGTTCCGTCATCTTTATTCAATAGCTCCACCACATCGCCTTGATAGTAATACGGTTCCATTGGCATCTCGCTGTTGGTCGGCCTTGCGTAATGCAATACTGCTGGCTTCGCGTCAACTTGCTGTGCGTATAGATAGCCAATCAGCGCATGTTCAAACTGGTGATAACCGTTGCCCCAATGGAAAGCTTTGGTGCGTTTTGGCTCAAGCCCGACACCGCCGTATTTATGGTCGACCCATACATCATGAAAAGTGGGTAGGGTGTATTGCAGGACGTCTTTCATTGAATCATCGACAAGTGAAACCGTCATTGCTGCTTGATCAAGCTCCGCCCATTCCCATGATGAAGCCCAATTTGTGTTTGGTCTGCTTTGCCAGCCAGTTATCTCTTGTCCTTTCCACGCTTTCTGAAGTTCTTCGCCATAATATTGGGATACACTCACGAAATTTTTCTGATATTGCGCATGAACGAGAGTGTGTTTCATCCCTTTGATGCCAAACTCTTTCCATTCAGAGTTATTCAATGTTTGGCCTGTAAGGTAAGTCATCCAATACGCTTTGATGGTGTGCCCAAAATCGTTGTGATTAGCATTCGGCATCTTGGCGGCTTTGCTGTGAATGGCCCCGTAGAAGCGTTGTTCATCTTCAGAGTGGTAGTGCTCGACCATGGTTTGTGTCAGCCAACTTAGATCATCAAGCCATCTTGTCTTGGTGGGCTCTTTTAGCAGGGGAGCGACTAACAGCATATAACCGTTAATCTGATCAAGTTGCGCGACCAGTTCACGCTGTGTGGCTTTGCCATCTTCACCATCCGCAAGTACCCAAGCAAGACCGCTGTTGTCGCTAAGTCGATATTTATCAAAGATAAAAGCTTGTTGTGCGATGAGTGCTTCTTCTACCTTTTTGTCTTGAGTCAGGTAGTAATACATGGCAAGGCCAACTAATGCATACGCTTGATCTTGAGAAGTACGCTGCTGCCAATTCTGGCCTACTTTTCCCTCTTTTGTGTAGCCGATAAAGCCGCCGTTTTGCTTATCTTCTAGCTGATCAATGATGTAGTAGGCTCCTTGCTTGGCAAGCGCTAAAGCCTGCTTATCGCCACTAAGGTGGTAGAGCACGCCATAGGCATAAGTTTGACGTGACTTCATCCGCGTAAACTCTTTGCCAAAGTGTGGCGTGATCCAGCCTTTGTTTAGTTCATGGCACACATCAGAAACATCGAGCAAGGTACCGTCATCACAGCGGAAAGTAGGGAAGTTTCCTACCGGTTCTCCTTGAGCGCTAGGCATTAACCAATAAGGTGCAAGCCCTTCAGTCGCATGGTTGAGCCACTCTTCTCCAGAAGGAAGATGGGCGTTGGCAGATACGGCGAAGCTAGTAATACTGAGTAATGCGATCGTTGCTCGTAACATGATGTTTATCTTAACTATTTGAATTTCTTTGAATATAAACAATCACATCTGCACATTGTGATTAGGCGATCACAATCGACCAAATTAATAAGGTTTAGATAAAAGCTCACAGACTAGTGAGCTTTGGAAGGGTGTCTTGTATTTTATACTGGCTTGCCCGCCTCATCTTCTTCAACCACATCGGTTTCTAAGCTTGCCTCTGCCAGCCATTTTTGTATTGATGGACTGTTAAGCACACGTTGTTGATACTGCGATGCCTTTTCGGAAAGTTGTATTCCATAGGTTTCTACGCGCAATGCGACGGGTGCAAACATCGCATCGGCAATCGACCATTCACCAAATAACCATCCCTCTGGGTATTGTTCCATTTGTGCAGACCATATTGCATCAATACGAGCGATGTCTTTCAGTGCGTCTTCACTCAGTGTGAGCTTTCGTTGTGCGCGGCAGTTCATCGGCATTTCATTTCTGACGGCAAAGAACCCAGAGTGCATCTCGGCGGAAATTGCTCGGGCATGGGCGCGTTCTTTCACTGAGCTAGGCCACGCTGCACCGTCCAAATAGGCATCGTTAACGTATTCGAGAATCGCCAATGAATCCCACACCGCAACATTACCATCAACTAGGGTTGGAACCTTGGCCGTTGGCGTCACTTTCGCCAGAGTGTCGTAAAAATCAGAGGTGAACAGCTTGAGCTTGATGACTTCTGCATTCAGGTTGTAGTTGTCGAATATTAGCCATGCGCGCAGTGACCAAGTTGAGTAGTTCTGGTTTCCAATATAAAGCTGCATCGTTGCTTCCTTGCGTTTGGTGGGCATGCATTTGAGATTAGGGGATTGTATTGTGGCGCACTAACGGATAATTTTGATGCAATACATTAACAAAAACGATGGGTGGTGATTTCAATATGGATATTGATGCTTTGCGAGGCTTTCTCGCGTTTGTAGAAACCAGTAGTTTCACTCGTGCAGCGAAACAGATAAATCGCACCCAATCGGCATTCAGTGCTCAGATGCGTAAGTTGGAAGAAGAACTCAACGTCACTCTTTTCCAGAAAGAAGGACGTAATTTAATACTGACTGAAGCTGGCTTAGCGCTGCGATCTCATGCCGAACAGTTGGTCGCCCTTCACAATACCGCACTTAAGCAAGTAAAGCGTTACGAAGACAAACAACCTCTGCGACTCGGCTGCCCTGAAGACTACAATGACACCATTCTGCCGAAAGTGATTCGCCTGTTGCAGAAAGCAGAACCCACCTGTTCAATCCAAATATTCAGCCTGCCCAGCATTACGCTGAGAGAGTGGTTGGATGACGGCAGGCTTGATGCGGCGATTGTCACCCGAGCGCCCGATAGTGAAGAGGGTTACTGGCTCACTCATGATATCGGAGTATGGATAAGCAGCCCTGATTATGTGTTCGATGAGTCTAAACCAGTCCCACTAGCCTTGTTTCAGACCGATTGTAAGTACCACGCAGCGGCAGTGAATGGCTTAACCAAGCAGGGCACGCCTTATCAGTTATTGGCGTGTAGCAATACCGCTTCAGCGCAGCGTGCAATCGTGAAAGCAGGATTAGCGATTGGTGCGATGGGTAAGCTAAGCGTGACTTCAGATTTGAAAATTCTTGATGATATGCCGCCGTTGCCTTCGGTCGATATTGTGCTGATCCTAGCGAGTAAGCATCACCCGGTATTGGATAAAGAAGTGCTCAATCAACTTGTGGAGCTGGGTTCTGAGTAGCTTAGGTTCATCTTCCTATTGGAGGATTCCCAAGCTTTTCAATTTTCGATAAATGGTATTGCGGCTGATACCGAGTATTCTCGAAGTCTTACTTATGTTGCCTTGGTTGGCTTGATAGGTTTGCAGCAAGGTTTCTTCAACGGTGCTTCTTAAATCGTTACTCGCTGTACCTTTGATGGCATTAGAAGTCATTAGCTGATGCTGATTATCGTGTGCTAATGACGTGAGATGTTGAGCAAGGTGGCTGGGCACATGCTCGAGTGTGAGTTGGGGTTCATCACTTGCTAATAGAGCAGCAACCTTAAGTAAGTTGTCTAATTCGCGGATATTACCCGGCCAAGAATAGGCGCACAGTAAGCTCATCAAGTGCGGGCAGATTGTCTGTTCGTCTTCGGCGTATTTACGATGAATGTGCTCGATTAAAGCGTGCTTGTCTTGTCGGTGTTGTAGGCTTGGCAAGGTGAAGGCTAAGCCATTGAGTCTGTAATACAGGTCTTGCCTAAACTCACCTGTTGCGACTAACTGCTCGAGGTTTTTGTGAGTTGCAGCGATGATCTGACAATCGACTTGATAGCTTTGATTAGAACCAACTGGCACCACGGATTTGTCTTGCAGAACATGCAGTAGTCGGCACTGAGCTTCTAAAGGCATGTCGGCGATCTCATCTAGAAATAGAATCCCTTTATCTGCTTGACGGATCTTACCTTGGAAGCCCTTGTGGCTTGCTCCCGTAAAGGCGCCCGGCGCGTAACCAAACAGTTCAGATTCGATAAGGTCTTTAGGCAGCGCGCCACAATTTACCGCTACCAAGGGCGAAGACTTACGCTGGCTTTGCTTGTGCAGCGCTTTAACAAACTCGCCTTTGCCAACTCCTGTTTCTCCTAAGATCAACAAACTGATCCCTTTATCGATTACCTTGTTGGCTTGCTGCCAAGCGTGTTCGATTTGTTGCTCGCCATGGTGCAAATCACACGATGCTGAAATGGAGCGCGTGCGTTTGGTGGTTGGTTGTTTGAGGTGTTGTTTCTCAAATACAAAAGGCGTGTCTAATGAGGTTCGGTTGAAGAGGGTATCGATACTCTCACCGACGATCGAGGTTTGATCCAATAGTTGAGAGGCGACCTGATTGTGTGCCACCACCTCCCCAGCTTCATTGGCTATTACAATCCCTTGCCAACCACTGTGTAATAACGATTTCTCACATGCGAGGTCGATGCGAGTGGTGCCTTGTGGGATGTGGCTCAGTAGCTGGTTTTCAACAAGCTGAACCATATTTTGAACCAGTAGCTGCACCGAACTGTCGTGCTGTTGCTGCTCACTGGTAATGTCCAATACGCCAACCATGTTCCCTTGGTGATCAAACACCGGGCTTGCTGAACAGCTGATAAATCGATGCTGGTGGATGAAGTGCTGCTCACCAATGATGGATACTGGTTTAGCTTCTACTATCGCGGTGCCAATGGCGTTGGTGCCCTTAAGTTGTTCCTGCCAACACGCTCCTGAGCTGAGTGCAATTGATGTCAGCTTCTCCTTAAACCGCTCCTGTCCCCAACTCGCCAGAATCACCCCTTCAATATCGGTCAGAATCAAACGACTGTCGGTACGAGCAAACATCTGATTAAACAAAGGCAGCGCATTGCGTTCGACGATGTGGATCAAGTCAGCCGATTGATGACGTCGCTGCTTAAGAATCGATTGTGGTAGGCGAATGTCTTCAGGAAGTCGTCTCTGTTTTAGACCCGCTTCTGTGCTGCGGTGCCAAGAGGACGAAAGCCAATCTGAGGTGTTTGCTTGTTGAAGGTGCATGACTGTTCCATGTCGTAACAGTGAGGGTGTACCAATTTGGAACAGTTGAACACTGGAGTGGTTTCCATACGTCCGTTCAATGCCAACTCACTTTGGGTTGTAAACGTTTGGTAATCATAGTTTTACAATTTATTAACAACAAGTTTTGAAGTTCTGGCGTGTGATTTGCGTTGTTACTGTTGTGAAGAAAACACGAAGTATCAGTGTTTTAAACAGAAAGCATAAACATGGGCGTCTCGCCATGAGTTCTTTTCTCAAGGGGAGCCGCCACAAAAATAAGACAGCTCTAGCTCAATAACGAATATCAAATCGAAGAAGGATCTAACTATGATTTACGCACAGCCGGGTAGTGACAACGCAGTGGTGAACTTTAAAGCTCAATACGATAACTTTATCGGTGGCGAGTGGGTGAAGCCTGTCAGCGGCGAGTATTTTGATAACACTTCCCCAGTGAATGGTCAGGTGTATTGCCAAGTGGCACGTTCAACAGAGGCAGACATTAGCTTGGCACTCGATGCGGCGCATGCGGCTCGTGCTAGTTGGGCTGCGACCAGTGTGACAGAACGTTCCAATATCCTACTTAAAATTGCCGACCGTATTGAAGCTAACCTAGAAGAAATCGCGGTGGCGGAGACGTGGGAAAACGGCAAACCAGTTCGTGAAACTCTGGCGGCAGACATCCCTTTGGTTGTCGATCACTTCCGTTACTTTGCGGGCTGTATTCGAGCGCAAGAAGGCAGCGCAGCAGAGCTCGATTCAAACACCGCGAGTTACCACTTCCCTGAGCCAATTGGTGTAGTAGGGCAGATCATTCCTTGGAACTTTCCGATTTTAATGGCGGCTTGGAAATTGGCGCCAGCACTGGCTGCGGGTTGCTGTGTTGTGATGAAGCCAGCGGAGCAAACACCGACATCGATCTTAGTGATGATGGAGAAGATCGCTGATCTTCTACCTGCAGGCGTAGTCAACATCGTCAATGGTTTTGGTAACGAAGCGGGTCAAGCGTTAGCAACCAGCGATCGTTTAGCGAAATTGGCCTTTACCGGTTCGACAGAAGTCGGTCACCACATCTTGAAATGTGCGGCTGAAAGCTTGATTCCATCAACGGTTGAGCTTGGCGGTAAGTCTCCAAATATCTATTTCCCAGACATCTTTAACCATGAAGACGAATACCTTGATAAGTGTGTCGAAGGCATGTTGCTGGCGTTCTTCAACCAAGGTGAAGTGTGTACCTGTCCATCACGTGTGCTGATCCATGAATCGGTGTACGACAAGTTCATCGCCAAGGTGGTCGAGCGTGCTCAAACTATTAAACAAGGTAACCCGCTAGATACTGATACTCAGGTTGGTGCACAAGCTTCAAAAGAGCAGTTCGATAAGATTCTGAGTTACCTTGAAATCGGTCGTCAAGAGGGTGCGAAAGTGCTGACAGGTGGCGAAGTTGCGCAGCAATCTGATGATCTCGGTAATGGTTATTACATCCAGCCAACAATGTTGGAAGGGCACAACAAGATGCGAGTATTCCAAGAGGAGATCTTCGGTCCTGTTATCGCGGTGACGACGTTTAAAGATGAAGCAGAAGCACTCGAGATAGCCAATGATACCGAATATGGCTTGGGTGCAGGCGTGTGGACGCGTGATGCAAACCTCGCGTATCGAATGGGTCGCAACATTGAAGCCGGCCGTATCTGGGTGAACTGCTACCACGCTTACCCAGCTCATGCCGCGTTTGGTGGTTACAAGAAGTCGGGTATCGGCCGTGAGACACATAAGATGATGCTCGATCACTACCAAAATACTAAGAACCTGTTGATCAGCTACGATACTAACCCACTAGGATTTTTCTAAAATAGATAGGTTCTAGAACAGTCTATTAGGAAGTCACTAGCAACGAGATGGCTTAAACAATACAAGTAAAATGAAAAGCAAAACGCCAAGTTCTTATGAGCTTGGCGTTTTTATATTTGAATCGCTCTAGTTTTGCGAAAAGAAGATCTCGGGCTTGTGGACTGGGCCATAGTTGCCTTCTAGTTGGGTAAGTTCTAATCCTTGTTTGCCTATCAAAGAGCCGACTAACTGGCGGTTGAACGGGTAGCTGTCGGGGTTGTTAATGTACTCTTCAACATCAATCCATTTAGCTTCTGCAATTTCATCTGTGTCTTGAATCGCAATCTCTTGAGTTTGAGCGATAAGGTGACAAACAAAGTAGAGGTTAGACTTTCCGAATTGATACGGGTGTCTCGTCGCCATGCCAACCACTGAAACGAACGTGGCTTCGATGCCAGTCTCTTCTAAGGTTTCTCGAACCACGGATTCTTCAATGCCTTCACCCAACTCAATATGACCGCCCGGTAATTTGTAGCCCGTCATGCCGTGTTCTTTAATCATCAGCACTTGGTTGTGTTCGTTAGTGATTAACGCGCCAGCACCCAAGGTGTGGGTCGGAATGAAAGGCACAAACTCTACAATCTCGGATTTGTGGATCAGCGTAATCTCGTCTTCTAAGCAGTTGTGAAACACAAAGCCAAGCTCAGTCGCCACCGGAATAAGGTGCGAGAGTGAAATAGGTAAGCTAATCCAAATGATGCCTTTGTTATTCTGCTTTGAAAATTCGGTGATCTCGCTGAGTTCGGCATTGAATGAGTCAACATCGTGAGGGGCTGTTGCTGGGTCAATGATGATGCCGTTAAATTTGTCGAGCGTAAATTCCAAGGGTGATCCTTTATTATTTTGATTTATTGGGCGTCGAGCATGGTCTGAGCTTATCGTATCTAAAGAGCTTATAACACCTTGAGAGCAAGGGCAGCAGTGAATCAAAAGTAGGCAATGCAGTTTATGTCGAACGGGTCGGGATAAGTGGAGGGTGTTGCTAGAAACAAAAACTGCGCTTGGAAGCCAAAGCGCAGTTTTAAAATGAGGTTTATTGCAGTTCGATTTTAACGAATATAGTTCGCGTTAATACTCACGTACCAGTGTTGAAGCTTGCCATCAGATTTCTTGATCCACAAATCGTTGGTGTAGCTATCAATCTTGCCGTTAACCGTAAGGTTGAATGTGTTCTCGTCGAATTCGCCAAGCTTCACGAACTGGTCCGTGGTAATCAGGAATGGGTCCATGTCGTCTACACCAACCACATCTGAAATCACATAGTAGTGGTAAGTCAGCGGCTTGCTCGCATCATTCGGGTTGCTGCGATACGCAACAAGCTTGAATGGTTCCGTTAATGGAACGTCGAGCGTTTGCTTGTCCATGGTCGCTGGAATTGGAATAAACAGCCAAGCGGTAAACAGACCGCTCAATAAAACCATCAGGAAGAAAAGAGTCTTAATTGCTTTCATAGCAACCTTCAAAATATGGGGGATGTTAATGGGGCTATGGTAACTAGGGAGAGTAAAGATGCAAGCTCTGTTATTACCCTATCTTATCTCAGCTTAATCTAGCGCAAAGAAAGCGGTTCGGTTAACTCGAAATGTAAACACGAGTGCTTAACTCTTGATTATGGCTTAAGAGAATTCGTTATTTGAACCAATCTTGGTTTTTAACCAGTCTCTCGAAACAAGGCGAAGAACTGTCGCGAAATGACCTATATAGATAAAATTCAGTACGATAAGAATAGCGCATGAATATTTTTTGAGCGTTTTCTTATGCATTTAAATCCACGGTTAAGTGGCGAATACCATTCTTATGTCGATCACTCATTTCGTATCGATTGTTCACTTGGCTCCAATCCATTTGGCGCACCAGAAATTCCTGAACATGTGATCAAAGATATTATCTACGGTATTGATAAGTACTATTGCCACAGGGAGCTTTCGGAGCTGACTTATCTGACTCGCCAGTTTATTGGGATTGAAGATTGTCGTATTACGTACACCACGGGCTCTCTTGGGGCGCTAGAACTTATCTTCAATAAACTTATCGATCACAACAATCGCACCATGATAGGCATTGGCCCTCAGTTTGTTGAAGCAGTATCAGAGTTCACTTTGGTGGGCGGGAAGTACCAGTCCATCAACATGTTTGATTATCAAAACGAGTCGGATCTGTTCGGTGTGTTGGCATCAAAAATAAGCAGTCAAAATCCTGCCTTGGTGTATATCGATAATCCCAACAACCCAACGGGTCGAATCTACGACAGAGCTTATTTGGTCGAGATAGCGAGAGTATGTGAGCGTTCTGGCGCTATTTTGATTGTCGACGAGGCATATGGTGAATACCTGACCCCTGAGCAGTCTATGCTCGATCAGACCTTAGTCTTGGACAACTTAATAGTTTTACGAACCTTTTCTAAAGGTTTAGGGCTCGCTGGGATTCGACTCGGTTACTTAGCCAGCAGTGAAAACCTGACTTCTGCAATCGAAGCTGCGGTGAGTGTGTTTACGCCGACTTACCCCTCAATAAAAATCGCATCGGCGACCTTACCCAATGCAAAACACTTCTTAGAAATGAACCGCAGCAAAACTGAATACTTTAAGCAGCAAATGATCGGCTTGTTGTCTGAGAACAATATTGAGGTGGTTGGCACGTCAATATCGACGCCCATTATGTTGTTGAAAAAGAGAGGAACTCACCTTTCAAAGCTATTTGAGAGTATCGGTATTAAGACATGTTCGGGTGTCAATTTTGCTATTACGTGCGACGCGATGACTGAAGAGTATGTTCGATTACGAATTGTTGGCAATGATATAGATTTAGAAGCGTTAAAGCAGCGTATTAAGCAGTTATAAAAGCAACCGTTATAAAATCAGTAGGCATAAAAAAGCCCGCACCTTGCGTTTACAAAGTGCGGGCTAAATTCATCTGGCTACTTGTTTAAGTAAGCAGCGTGGAACTCAATATGCTCATCAATAAAGCTAGAGATGAAGAAGTAGCTATGGTCGTAACCTGGCTGCATACGTAGCTCTAAATCGGCATTGGTTACCTTAGCCGCTTCGACTAATTGCTCAGGTTTAAGCTGCTCAATTAGGAAGTTGTCCGCTTCGCCTTGGTCAACCAACATTGGTAGCTTAGTGCCTTTGGTTTTTAGAAGCTCAGAGGCATCGTAGTGTTTCCACTCTTCAATATCCAAGCCTAGGTATTGGTTGAAGGCTTTTTGTCCCCAAGGGCATTGCATTGGGTTGGTGATTGGGCTGAATGCAGAGATAGAACGGTAGCTATCTTCGTTTTTAATGCCAATCGTTAGGGCACCATGTCCGCCCATGCTGTGACCAGAAATCGATTTTACGGATGTAACAGGGAAGAACGACTCAATTAATGCAGGGAGCTCTGTTACCACGTAATCGTACATGTGGTAATGGCTGTCCCATGGCGCTTGAGTGGCATTCACATAGAAGCCTGCACCTTGGCCGAGATCGTAATTTTCATCGTCGGCAACACCTTCGCCACGTGGGCTAGTGTCTGGTGCAACAATCGCGATGCCTTGCTCAGCCGCGGCTTTGAAAGCGCCGGCTTTTTGCATGAAGTTTTCATCGGTACAGGTTAAGCCTGACAACCAATACAAAACAGGAACTGGGTTTTCTTTGCTTGCGTTAGGTGGCAAGAAAATCGCAAAACGCATGTTGCAGTCAAGCGTTGCAGAAAAGTGGGTGTATTGTTTGTGCCAACCACCAGCAACCTTTGCTTGGCTAATGTTTTCGATTGTCATCTATTGTGCTCCGTTAGGTTGATGGTTTGGGAGTAAATTTGTCTATATTACATAAAGTTTCACCACCCACCGGGCAGGAGGTGGTGAAGACAGTTTGTTGCTATTCATTTGTAGCTGTGGCCTCGATGCTCGAAAGAATCGAGGCCAAGATGTGTTACTTATCCATGTGTAGAACAGTACGGATAGATTCACCTTTGTGCATTAGGTCGAATGCTTCGTTTACGTCTTGCAGACCCATTGTATGAGTGATGAACTCTTGAAGTCCAAACTCACCCGCCATGTAACGGTTTACGATTTCTGGAAGCTCAGAGCGGCCTTTAACACCACCGAAAGCAGAACCACGCCATACGCGACCAGTCACTAGTTGGAATGGACGAGTTGCGATCTCTTGACCTGCACCCGCAACACCAATGATGACTGATTCGCCCCAACCTTTGTGGCAGCACTCAAGTGCTTGACGCATCACGTTTACGTTACCGATACACTCGAAAGAGTACTCAACACCACCGTCTGTCATCTCTACGATAACGTCTTGGATTGGCTTGTCGAATTTAGTTGGGTTGATGCAGTCTGTCGCGCCAAGCTGTTTTGCTAGCTCGAATTTGCTCTCGTTGATATCAACACCGATGATGCGGTCAGCACCAGCCATGCGAGCACCAATGATTGCAGAAAGACCGATACCGCCTAGGCCGAATACAGCAACGTTGTCACCTTTTTCAACTTTAGCTGTGTTTAATACAGCGCCCATACCCGTTGTTACACCACAACCTAGAAGACAAACTTCTTCAAGTGGTGCTTCTTTGCTTACTTTCGCTAGTGAGATTTCTGGAAGTACTGTGTATTCAGAGAAAGTCGAGCAACCCATGTAATGGAAAATTGTTTCGCCATTGATAGAGAAGCGGCTTGTACCGTCTGGCATTAGGCCTTTACCTTGCGTTTCACGAACGGCTTGGCATAGGTTAGTTTTACCAGATTTACAGAACTTACATTCGCCACATTCTGCTGTGTAAAGTGGGATAACGTGGTCGCCAATCTCAACACTTGTAACGCCTTCGCCGATCATCTCAACGATACCGCCACCTTCGTGACCAAGAATTGAAGGGAAGATACCTTCTGGATCGTCACCTGATAATGTGAATGCGTCAGTGTGACAAACACCAGTAGCAACGATGCGAACTAGAACCTCACCAGCTTTAGGAAGTTGTACATCAACTTCTTCCATTTTTAGTGGCTCGCCAGCTGCCCATGCAACCATTGCTTTTGATTTGATATGCGTTTGACCAGGTTTAATTTCGATTGTCATTGGATGTTTCCTATATGTCAGTACAGCGGATAACTGTGCAATTAAATTCAACCCGTTAAGCGTAGTTGAGCTTAATTGTTTCCGCTCTCTCGTTTTGTTGGAGCTAGTATAGGTGTGAGTGCATGTTTTGATAATCCCCTTAAATAGAAAATGATTATTACTTATTTGTAATAATAGAGCATTTAGGTTCCTCGTGTTAACCGAAAGTCACACTTAAGAATTTTTAAGGTACGTCATAATAATTGCTTACTGAAAATCACATGAATTGGAAATAAAACTACAATATTCTGAGCGCCGTATTTAATGTTGTGGACTCATACATGCTTTTATCTCTTCCGCCTCCAGTGATGCTGTCACTTGCCATCGTGCTTGAAGTTGTCGCGACTTCTTTATTGCCTAAAACGCAGCAATTTACTTCCCTTCCTGCGACCGCCGCAGTACTCGTCGGTTATGGCTTTGCTTTTTATCTGTTGTCTCTCACGGTTCAAACCATGTCTTTGGGTGTGGCGTATGCGATTTGGTGTGGCGCAGGGATAGTGTTGGTCGCGGCGTTGTCTTGGTTGGTCTACGGGCAAAAGCTAGACATCTACGCGATCATTGGCATCGCTTTGATTCTGTCTGGTGTGGTGGTCATTAACCTGTTTTCAACGTCGGTGAGTCACTAAGAGTCTATTTCCTACTTCTGAAGGAACAAACTAATTGGAATCTAGAGTAGTTAGCCTTCAACTTAAGGTATTGAATATAATATAGTAATTCCAATAAATGCATTTTGTGCATGTATTTTATGAAAACAGCTCACTTTACTCATAGATTGGTCGGTTTAGTATAGCCAGCAGAAACCAATGATTATAAATAATCATAGATATTATCTGTTTATCAATAACTTAGGGGGTCATTATGACTATTCCGACAACCGATATGATGGAAGCTTGGACGGGATTTCAAGCTGGCGACTGGCAAACATCCGTTAATGCACGTGATTTTATTCAGAGAAACTACACCCCTTATGAAGGCGATGAGTCTTTTCTTGCGGACGTGTCGGATTCGACGACACAGCTATGGGAGTCGGTGCTAGAAGGTATTAAAGAAGAAAGCCGCACTCATGCCCCTGTCGATTTTGATACTGATATCGTTTCCACTATCACCTCACACGATGCCGGTTACATTGTAAAAAACCTCGAAAAAATCGTGGGTCTACAAACCGATAAACCACTGAAACGCGGCATCATCGCCAATGGTGGTATTCGAATGGTGAAAACGTCGTGCGAAGTGTACGGTCGTGAATTAGAGCCACAAATCGAAAAGATCTTCACTGAGTACCGCAAAACGCATAACCAAGTAGCGTTCGATCTTTATACCGACGAAATTAAAGCATGTCGCCGTTCTGGTATTATTACTGGTCTGCCGGATGCTTATGGTCGTGGACGCATTATCGGCGACTACCGTCGTCTTGCTTTGTACGGTATCGACTTCCTAAAATCAGACAAAAATGAGCAATTCAAATCGACTCAGAAGATGCTTGAAACGGGTGGTGATTTAGATAAGACATTGCGTCTACGTGAAGAGCTTACTGATCAAATTCGTGCCCTTGATGAAATGCGAGAAATGGGTTTGAAGTACGGCATTGATATGTCTTCTCCTGCTCGTACTGCGCAAGAAGCAATCCAATTTACCTATTTTGGTTACTTAGCTGCGGTTAAGTCTCAAAATGGTGCTGCGATGTCGCTAGGCCGCACATCAACCTTCCTAGATGTTTACATCGAACGTGACCTTAAACTTGGTCTGATTGATGAAAAACAAGCGCAAGAGTTGATTGACCATTTCATCATGAAGCTTCGTATGGTTCGTTTCCTTCGCACTCCTGAATATGATTCATTGTTCTCTGGCGACCCAATTTGGGCAACAGAAGCAATGGCTGGTATGGGCGTTGATGGTCGTACTCTTGTTAGCAAAACGACTTTCCGCTACTTGCACACATTGCACACGATGGGCCCAGCACCAGAGCCGAACATGACGGTTCTATGGTCTGAACAACTGCCTATCGCGTTTAAACAATACGCGGCTAAAGTGTCTATCGAAACCTCATCACTTCAGTATGAGAACGATGATCTAATGCGTGCGGATTTTGATAATGACGATTACGCGATTGCGTGTTGTGTGAGCCCACAGGTGGTTGGCCAACATATGCAGTTCTTTGGTGCTCGTGCAAACCTTGCTAAAGCGTTGCTTTACACCATTAACGGTGGTGTTGATGAAAAATCTAACATGCAGGTTGGTCCTCAAGTTGCTCGTATCGAAGATGAAGTTCTCGATTTTGACCACTTAATGCCTCGCTTTGATGACATGATGGATTGGCTTGCAACGCAATACGTCACTGCGTTGAACGTGATCCATTACTCGCATGACCGTTACAGCTATGAAGCATCGTTAATGGCATTAATGGATCGCGATGTTCATCGCACAATGGCTTGTGGTATTGCAGGGCTGTCGGTTGTTGCTGACTCGTTAGCGGCTATCAAATACGCGAAGGTAACACCAGTACGTAACGAAGATGGCATCGCTGTCGACTTTGATATTGAAGGCGAATATCCAAAATTCGGCAACAACGATTCACGTGTCGATGATATTGCTTGTGATTTGGTTGAACGTTTTATGAAGAAAATTCAGAAAAGGAACACCTACCGTGAAGCGGTTCCAACTCAATCTATCCTTACGATTACTTCAAACGTTGTATATGGTAAAAAAACCGGTAACACGCCTGATGGTCGCCGCGCTGGTATGCCATTTGGCCCGGGCGCAAACCCAATGCACGGTCGTGATGAGAAAGGGGCGGTGGCTTCACTTTCTTCAGTTGCCAAACTGCCGTTCGAGTACGCTAAAGATGGTATTTCTTACACCTTCTCAATCGTACCAAATGCACTAGGTAAAGATGATCTAAGCCAAAAAGTGAACCTAGCAGCACTAATGGATGGTTACTTCCACCATGAAGAAAGTGCAGGATCGATTCGTGTTGAGGGTGGGCAACATCTTAACGTGAACGTGCTTAACCGTGACATGTTGTTGGATGCCGTCGAACATCCAGAAAAATACCCACAGTTAACCATCCGAGTCTCGGGTTACGCTGTGAGGTTCAACTCGTTAACACGTGAGCAGCAACAGGATGTAATTAGCCGTACGTTTACTGCTAAGATTTAACCGTAAACTTCAAGATATACGGTTCTAAAAAAGCGCGAGAATGACATCCGTTTCTCGCGCTTTTTTGTGCGTGGAGTATGGCGCTAATGATGTCGTTGGGCGTCGCGTTGTCTTGGCTAGTATATGGGCAAAACCGATATTTACGCGGTGATTGGAATTACTTTGATGCTTTTTTTGGGGGGATTCGCTTGTTTTTTATGTCAGAGATCACTAGGAGCTCTAACTTATCTTTGCCCCGAAAGGAGTTTGACGACCTGATTACCTTCATAACAATTTCTAATAGTGTGAAGCACTTATATAGCCTCACATTCTGATTGCCCTTCTTCCTGTGATACAATTTGCACATCGTTTGTTAGAAGGCGTTGTGGCGTATAACTGCCTAATTACAAATAATTAGACCTGCACAGTGGCAGCGAGCAATAGTTAAATAGGTGGTTGAAATGAGTCATATATTGTCACAATGTCACACTTTTAATTTCAGTGAGTCTTACGCTTATGCTGATAAAGTCAGAAAAGCGATTTTTGAATCAGACTATGTAATTGATCCTGTAGATGTCGCTAGTGATTTGGATGCTCAAATTTTGAAACCTCAAAAGTGGACAATTCTTCACGATTACATTGATTATGTTGTAAGAGATGATTTGAATTTTCACTTCCGAGGTTGTGGTTGGGATTATGAAGATGTAACTCCCGTTTTGGCTATGCTCAACTCACATCAAATTGAGTACCTAACATTAGAAAGATATATCGAGGAGTGGTATAGAGACGATGATACAGGCGAGACAATTCAAGTTACCGATGAACACAAAGAAGATTACAAGTATCAGTACGCACTAGAATATTTGGAAGATTTAGTTTTTGAAAAGCTGCCACCGATAATTGTAACTGAAGTCTTTACTTTGCTTTTCTCTGATCGTGAAGCAATGAAAGCTTTTAACTTAAAAGTTGCTGATGGAATTGGTGAAAAGACTGCTCGATTTAGTCGTTGGCCAAAATGGTTAGAGCGAGCTCTTTTTTGCCGAGAAAAAGGTCTATGCGCAATCTGTAAAACTGACCTAAGTTCGATGTTTCATACACAAGGTAAGTTAGCTATTGATCATATAGTGCCCATTGCACTAAATGGAGTTAATGATCCGACAAATTTGCAAATACTGTGTCAGCCTTGCAATGGGAAAAAAAGTGGTTCAGTTGTTGTCACATCAAATGCTATGCCTATATTTTGGTAGTTTAGTGTATCCACTATTTATTAAGCTGCTTAAGAGGGCATAAGTCAAGTCCTGCTCTAGCCTACACGTTTAAAAAGGAGTTTACATGGTATTTAACTTTTCAAGATACAAACAGTTACAAAAGGAACTTTATCCAAACATCAAAGAGCATGATTATCTAAGACATTATTTTACAGAACGATTTACAAATAATAATAATTACTTGATAAAAATTGGCGACATAGGAAAAAAAGTCAACGTTGACTTTGGTGAAAACAAGTTAGTCTCAGTCAAATTAAAACCAACTACAGGTGTTGTTAAAAGGCTAGGCGATGAGTTTTGTAATGAGGCTTTAACTCATTTTGGTAGGGATTATTGGCTAGTCGCGCTTTGGCTCATAATGTATGAAGACTCTAAAAATAATCAATTAGCACGAGAGATACTGAGAGCATTCATTAAAACTTGTATATGTCGCGCTTCTAGAGAGTTAATAGTTTCAGCTAATAAGGATATATCAAAAGAGAGTATCAATAAATTACTACCGAGCAAGTTGAGCTTCTATAGCATGGTCTTCTCTTCATCAGAGGTTTATAAAAACATGCGTGCTCCATACAAGGTTAAGCTTAAAATGCACTCAAGTGAACAAAGTGTAAAGCAATTAGATAACTATTTGGACTTCTCTAACAACCCTGATACTCCTAACCTCAAAGACATTTTCATTAATGTAGGACTATCTGATTACTCGGCTTTAATCACTTTATCATCTCGATATGCTAGTAAAGAAGAGCTGAAGACAATTAGGAGAACAGTTTCAATATTCATCAATAACCTTAGTGGTAAAAAAAAGCTCAAGAAGGAACTTGGCGCACTAATTAAAATGAAGGGGTAACAACATGCAAGATGTAGACACTTCTTTGACAGATTTCTCTAAGCATCTCTTAGTCACAATTTTTGCTATTTTCGCGTTTACCTCAGGGGCGTTGCTTGGGGCATCCAATTGCTGGGTAAAATTGAGCTTTATATCATCGTTAATATTAGCAGTATTAAGTATGTCCTGTGGCTTTAAAGTTATAATGGGAAAAGTAAATTACTACCTTGATGGCTCTAATGATAAAAAGGAAGAATTACCAAAAAGTGTTGTTAGGGAAATGAAATCCAAGTTGCAATGGCAGTACTATTGGTCAGTGGCTGCACTGTTTCTGTTAATAGTCTCTGTCAGTATTTACTTTCTTACTGAGAATTATTATTTAATTTTAGTCAAACCATAAACGGATTTCATAACTAGAACCAAAGACTACAAGATACATTTTCTAATCAGAATTGTCTCGATAGAGCTAATGCTCTAACACTCTTTTGTCCAGAACCTTCATAAGCTGAATTTTCGCCCGTGGCATTTTCTAGTTCAAAAGTCCTCCTTTCCGACTCAGAACCGAACTCTATATGAGTTGTCGGGAGATTTTCATTTACCCTCCCGACATCAAACGGATACATAGCTGATCTTCCTAGCGACTTACAACGTAAGAGGTTAGCTAAAAGGGAGAAAACAATATGTCCACCGTCTATGTCAGCATCGGAAGCAATATTAACCGCGAACATCACATCACAGAATCTCTCAAAGCGTTGAATAGTCACTTTGCACCTCTGAACATTTCTAATTTCTACGATTGTGAGCCTGTTGGTTTTGAAGGGGACAACTTCCTAAACCTAGTCGCAGGGTTTGAATGTGACCTTTCTATCGCTGAACTGGCTAAGGTTCTGCATCAAATCGAATTAGAAAATGACCGCAAGCGAGAAACTAAAGAATATGCCTCGCGCACGATGGATATCGATATCCTTCTTTACGGTAACGAAGTAGGCATTATTGATGGAGTAGAGCTGCCTCGAGGTGAAATCACCGAGTACGCTTTTGTGCTTCGACCGTTAGTTGATGTTGCCGCGCAAGAACTTCATCCCACTCTAGATATCTCTTTTCAGCATCTCTGGAACAACTTCGATCAGCTGAGTCAGAAAACCGAACTTATACCGTTCGAGGTCAGCTTCACTTAGTCCCTGTAACTGCTTTAAACAGAACGCTTGAGCTTTATTGATCTTTTCTTCTAACAGGCACGTAACTCACTCTACCTTCTAAGGATCGGAAACTGTTATGAATCACAATGCGATTATCACCATCACAAATCTCAGATTAAGAACCTTCATCGGCTTCAACGAAGAAGAAAAAACCAAGCAGCAAGACATCGTCATAAATGCGGAGATCCATTATCCCGCGAACAACCTTTGCCTCTCTGATGATGTGGAGAACGCACTTAACTACAAAAATATCTGCAAAAAAATTATTGAACATGTTGAATCTGGACGGTTTCTGCTTTTAGAAAAGTTAACCAGCGACGTACTCGGTATTTGTATCGACCATTCATGGGTTCGATACGCTCAGGTGAGAATTGACAAGCCTCATGCTCTACGTTTCGCCGATTCCGTCTCGCTCACCCTGAGCTATGAAGCAGAACTTGAAGATTAACTCATAAGGAGCGACTCAATGCTAACCACAGAAGCTGAAAAAGTAAGAGAAGCTTTGCTCGAAAAGGGGCTTGAAACCCCGATGACATCGAGCGAAATGAACCCCGACCAGAAGTACAACCGCATCAAAGGGCTTTTGACGGAAGTTGTCAGTACGCTCGGGCTGGATTTAACCGATGACAGTCTCGCTGAAACACCTCATCGCATTGCAAAGATGTACGTTCACGAGATATTTTCAGGGCTCGACTACAATAACTTCCCCAAAATTAGTGTTATCGACAACAAAATGTCAGTTGATGAAATGGTTAAGGTATCGGATATAGATTTAACTTCGACGTGCGAACATCACTTCATCACCATCGATGGTTTAGCACAAGTGGCTTATATCCCAGAATCCAAGATTCTTGGGCTATCTAAAATAAACCGTATTGTTCGATTCTTTGCTCAGCGTCCGCAGGTTCAAGAACGCCTTACACAGCAAATCCTGGTCGCGATACAGACTCTAGTCGAAACAGAAAATGTGGCTGTGACGATTAAAGCAACTCACTACTGCGTTAAATCGAGAGGCGTTATGGACGCTAACTCTGAAACCACCACAACCGCGCTTGGTGGCAGTTTCAAAACTAACCCTCAAACTAGAGCTGAGTTTTTACGATGAGTGAAACGATTCTAATAACTGGAGTGGGGAAGCGTTTAGGATTCGCTCTGGCGCAGCAACTTATATCTGACGGATACAAAGTCGTTGGCACTTACCGAAGCGACTATCCCCAGCTGAAAATACTGCGCGACAGTGGAGCCGACTTACAACAGGTAGACTTTTATCAACAAAGCAGCCTAGAGGGCTTTCTTCATTACGTTGGTCAAGAATATAAGACACTTCGTGCCATCATACATAACGCTTCCGACTGGAAGCCTGAGAACAAGACAAACCCCAGTGAAAATGCATCACAAATCATGCACCAGATGATGACGATTCACGCCACCGTGCCTTATCTGGTTAATTTAATGCTAAAAGACCAACTAATGTCTGGCGATAAAACGTCGGACATCATCCACATCAGTGATTACGTTGCGGAAAAAGGCAGTAAAAAACACATCGCTTACGCGGCCAGTAAAGCTGCACTCAACAACCTGACGCTGTCGTTCTCAGCGATGTTGGCTCCCAAGGTGAAAGTCAATACTGTCTCTCCTGCCATGATAAAATTCAATGAACATGATGACGAGGCGTACAAAACCAAAGCTCTGAAAAAAGCACTGATTCCCGCAGAGGCAGGCTTTGAAGAAGTGATAGATGGCATTAAGTTTGTTTTGGCTAGTCACTATATGACAGGAAGGACTTTGCACCTTGATGGCGGCAGGCACTTGAAGTGAAGTTCATGCGTTGTGATCTTGAGGCAGGATAGTCAACTAATCTATTCGTCTTTCATATCGTCTAACTACATTTTTTTAAGTTGTCCCTCGACACTTTTTGGGTTTTAGACATTAGAACGTGTTTGCATGGGCGACTCACCAAACAACTGCTTGTAGCTTTGGCAAAAATATCCCAGATGAAAAAAACCAAAGTCAAAGGCGATTTCATTGATGCACCGTTGTTCGCTCGGATTTTGCAGAATGCGCCGTACCTGGTTGAGACGTACATTTTGTATAAATTGTTTTGGTGATATGCCACAACAGGACTCAAAGGTGTATTGCAGCGTACGGCGACTGACATAAACCGCATCGCACAGTTCAGACACGGTGACGGGTTTACGGTACTGCGAGTTATCTAGGTACTGCCTAATTCGACGCATGGTGTTCTCACGCTGTGAGGCATTGGTTTTTTGCATATTTTGATTAGACGATTGAGCGAACAATTCGACCAACATATCTTGAACAATGGATTGATGAGTTTGAAAAGACCAGCGAGATTGACTCGGGGAGAGTAGTAAGCTCAAGTAAGCTTTTATTTGTTGGGTGTAGTGTTGAGAGCAACCAAGAAAGTGGCTCTTGCTGTTTAATGATTCAATCTCTAGCTGTTGCTGAATCATTTCAACCAGTGAAGGGCTTATGACTAACCCATAAATAGAAAAGGTTTCAGGCGTAAGTAGCTCAAAATCCGCCCCAGCCTCACGGATCAAAATACTATCAGGATTACCTTGTGCGTAATTGATGTGTAAAGGTCTATCGTTAGCACTGATCCCTAACCAAATCCCTTCATTAATACGACATTGCTGCTTGAGTTTTCGGTTGCTGTCTTCTCGAAATAGGTGCACGTGAGAAAATTTTCGTTCACGGATCTGACCTAGAAAACTTCCTTGACTCAGTTGGTCATATTCTTGCTGCCAGTTAAAGAGGCTGGCTGCCTGCTGATTTGCATCAAATGTGTTGAATGTGCACAAATTAGGTGCATAACGCATCAATTCTTCATCCTTTCTCATCATTCCATGACCTACCCATGTGACCCATATTAGTACAGTGTGTCTTTAAGTTTATGTTTATTAATGCTTTTTTATGTTTGCCGATTCTTGATATTCATTCGGTTCAAAAATCGCTTAATTACTCATATATACAAAAGGTTATTGAGCAAGAACTGAACCAGTTTATGAAGAGGGAATTTATGACAGCAGCTTATCGCCGACAACAAGGGCACCTGGTTTTTAACTTTGAGTCGTTAGCAGATCTGATGGCAAAGGCTACGCCAGAGCGTTCAGGGGATGTTTTGGCTGGTGTATCTGCGACTTCTGCTGCAGAGCGTGTTGTAGCTCAGATGACACTGGCAGACTTGCCCCTAAAGACGTTTTTAAATGAAGCGGTGATCCCTTATGAAAGTGATGAAGTTACTCGTTTAATCATTGATAGCCATGATAGAGAGGCGTTTAAAGCGATTGATCACCTTACAGTGGGAGACTTTCGGAACTGGCTGCTAAGTGATGAAGCCGATAGTCTCACGCTTGCAAAGCTGCGTCCTGGTTTAACTCCAGAAATGGTGGCTGCAGTGAGTAAGATCATGCGTAATCAGGATTTGATCCAAGTCGCCAAAAAATGTCGGGTAGTGACTGCGTTTCGTAACACCATTGGCTTGCCTAGTCGTTTATCCACCCGTTTACAGCCCAATCATCCAACCGATTCTCTCAATGGCATTGCCGCCAGTATTTTTGATGGTTTGATGTATGGCAATGGTGATGCTGTGATCGGCATTAATCCCGCAACAGATAATGTACCACAGGCAATTAAGTTGATGAATCTGATGGAAGAGGTCATTCAACACTACCAGATCCCGACCCAATCTTGCGTATTAACCCATGTTACAAACACGATTGAAGCGATTGAGATGGGCGCTCCGGTGGATCTCGTCTTTCAATCTATTGGTGGCACTCAAGGTACGAACGACACCTTTGGTATTAACCTTTCGATCCTTAAAGAAGCAAACGAAGCGGCGCTTTCGCTGAACCGAGGCACCGTTGGAAGTAACGTCATGTACTTTGAGACAGGGCAAGGAACATCTCTCTCTGCCAATGCTTTTCATGGTGTGGACCAACAAACTTGTGAGACACGGGCTTATGCCGTAGCGCGTCATTTTAATCCATTGTTGGTTAATACCGTGGTCGGCTTTATCGGCCCTGAATATCTCTTTGATGGAAAACAGATTATTCGAGCAGGGCTTGAGGACCATTTTTGTGGCAAATTGCTTGGCCTGCCGATGGGGTGTGATATCTGCTATACCAACCATGCCTATGCCGATCAAAATGATATGGATAACTTACTGACATTGCTCGGTGTCGCTGAGTGCTCGTTCATTATGGGGATTCCGGGTTCCGATGACATCATGCTCAATTATCAAACAACCTCGTTTCATGATGCACTTTATGCACGCAAGGTGTTGGGTTTAAAACCTGCGCCGGAGTTTGAGGAGTGGCTAACTCAGATGCAGATTTTTGATGATGTAAAAGATGTGCGCCTAAATGAACGACTCTCCGGCTCATTTGCTGGCGCTCTAGCACAACTTAATGGAGGCCCCGCACATGGGTAAGGTGGTCTCTATGGCAAAACATTCTGCTTCTAAGTTGGTAACTCAAAACCCTTGGCACGAGCTTAAAGGTTTTACATCGGCACGTATTGCACTGGGTCGAAGTGGAAATAGCGTTCCAACTAAAGAGTTGCTTTCATTTCAACTCGACCATGCACAGGCGATGGATGCCGTTCATTGTGCTTTAGATGTGGATTCATTGGTTGAGCTCATCGCTCAATCAAACTCGGTCATTCAACACACTTCTCAGGCACCAATTAAGGCGCACAGCAAAGCGACAGACAGATTCATGTATTTGCAAAGGCCGGATCTTGGTCGTGAGCTTGATGACGTCTGTTGGAATCAGTTGCAAGCCGTTCTTCATTCAGAGTCTCCCCCGTTTGATCTCGCGATAGTAGTGGCTGATGGCTTGTCTTCAATTGCCATTCAAAATCATGCAAATCCAGTCATTGAGCATCTGCTTTCTTTATTAGGGGAAGACGAAGTGCCGTGGCATGTTGCTCCTATTACTGTTGTGAGGCAGGGCCGAGTGGCAATAGGAGATGATGTTTGCGAGTGCTTACAAGCCAAGATGGTGGTGGTTTTGATTGGTGAACGCCCGGGACTGACCTCTCCAGATAGCATGGGTATGTACCTGACT
This sequence comes from Vibrio sp. 10N.222.55.A1, assembly GCF_041473835.1. Classification (NCBI taxonomy): domain Bacteria; kingdom Pseudomonadati; phylum Pseudomonadota; class Gammaproteobacteria; order Vibrionales; family Vibrionaceae; genus Vibrio; species Vibrio sp. 10N.222.55.A1. Next base: position 79,601 of record NZ_JBFRSX010000011.1, read on the forward strand.
TGGCAGGCAAGAAGAGGAGCAAAAGACTCTGATAGGAACTGCATTTCTAATATTCGCCCACAGGGGTTGGCTTATGAAGATGCGTGTAAGCGAGCGGTATACCTATTGAAGGAAGCTCGTCGGCTAGAGCTTTCTGGGGTCAACCTTAAAGACCGTTCGAGTATCGAGGAAGAAGGTGGTGAGCAGTTAGAAGACAAGCACACAGGCAATTTTTTAATTGGATAAAAGACAAAAATAGAGGGATTTACAATGTCAGAACATCAGGAATATTTGGCGCAAAGACAACTTAAAAGGGGCACTGCTGGGTGGATTTTGCTAGCAGGGTTAGGCGTTTCATACGTGATCTCTGGTGACTTTGCAGGCTGGAACTTTGGTATCGGTCAAGCTGGTTGGGGAGGCTTTCTTATTGCTGCAATTGCTATGGCGGTGATGTACTTTACCCTTGTCCTTTCTTTGGCGGAGATGTCTGCGGCTATTCCCGCTGCAGGAGGTGGCTATAGTTTTGCTCGACAAGCCATGGGACCAACGGGGGGATTTTTTACCGGCTTATCCGTCTTAATTGAGTATGCCCTTGCACCTGCCGCGATTGTCATTTTTATTGGCTCAGCGGTGAATGAACTAATGGGTATCGATGGTCCTCTTGTTTACGCGATCTTTTATGCCATCTTTATCGGTATTCATATGGCAGGGGTAGGAGAAGCTCTGAAAGTCATGATGGTCATCAGTGGGTTAGCCGTACTAGCAATTCTTATGACAGCAGGCGTATTGGTTAGTGAGTTTGATGCTAATAATCTGTTTGATATCGCTCCTGCAACCGCACAAGCCACAGAACTACTTCCTTTTGGTTGGTATGGTGTATGGGCGGCACTACCGTTTGCAATGTGGCTTTTTCTTGCGGTAGAAGGGGTTCCATTGGCTGCTGAAGAGGCGAAAAACCCGGCCAAGGATGTACCCAAAGGCATTATCGGCGCAATGCTATTCTTACTGGTCACCGCTACCTTAGTCGTTCTGCTGCTTGCGGGCGCTGTGGGTTCTGAAGCGATTGCGAATAGCGCCGTTCCTCTAGTCGATGCATTGAAGTTGACCGGTAATCCAACCGTTGCAACGGCTGTTAATATACTAGGACTTGCAGGACTTATTGCTTCATTCTTCTCGATTATCTACGGTTATAGCCGCTTGGTGTTTGCATTGTCTCGTGCGGGTTACTTGCCTCAAAGCTTGTCGCTTACAAACCAAAACAAAGTGCCTGCTCGTGCTTTAGTGGTGCCGGGTGTGTTTGGTTTTGCTGTGTCATTGACCGGAGAAGGCGACCTGATCTTGGCGATGGCGGTAGTGGGGGCGACAGTGTCTTATGCATTAATGTCGCTTAGTCATATATTGTTGCGTATCAAGCAACCAGAGCTTCACCGTCCATACAAAACACCGGGTGGCATGCTGACTTCCGGCACTTCACTAGTGCTGTCGCTTATTGCAATGACGGGTGTTTATGCTTTTGACCCATCTGCATTCTTTATGACTATGGGACTCTTTGTGATTGGTGGTGCTTATTATGGCCTATATAGCCGTAATAAATTGGTCGCATCGACCGCTGAGGAAGAGTTTGAGATGCTGTCGGTTGCAGAGAAAGAGCTTGAGGCTACTAATTAGATTCAATTTCTAATGGTATTTAAGGCTCTAGTGCTTTGCAGGAGCCTTTATTACACTACTTGTAGTAACTTGCGTGTAAACCCCAATCGCCATCACCTCTAACGATAAATATTAATTTAGAAATAGTGCCGTTTTAGGATCATTTTCTTGGAACGTTTTTGTCCAGACACTTGTCATGATTTTTTATAACGAGTTAGATTCATAGCGACGAGCCCCGAAGTTCATTGATAGTGAAGTTTTCATCGCGCTAATCATGTCGATTGCCTTTCTCTAAAGATAAGTTGAAATGATGCAAAGGAAGAATTCGGCATAGATTATGAATGGGATTGATTCAGTAGACGGAATATATGATTCACTAGTAATTAGGATGAATTACTGTTCGCTGTGTATATGTAGCCTACTCCAGACTAATTTCCCTCACACCCCAACACTGCTACAAACGCATCCAAATACTTTTCTATAGTTAAATCCGCAGAAACGGGCGGTAGTTCTACAGTAATGCACGGTAGGTTTCTTTCCTGACACCATGTGCCGAATGAGCCTGGGGTTTCGTAATCGACGTCTTCAACGAGCGGCAGGTTGAATTGCTTACCTAGCCAAGTGGTGAGTTCTGATCGATCGGGGTCATCGACCATGGCGAGTGGTTCGTGAAAAGAGATGACGAATTTAGGTTGGCGCTGTTCGATGAGGTTTATGAGCGATTGCACTTCAGGTTCAAGTTGTTCGGCTTGCCCGGTTTTCACTTTTACATCTCTGACTGGTGTGTGGGAGCTCCAGCGATAGACGGTGCCGTTTTCTGTCCAGTTTTGAGTTGGGAAGGCGCGGTTCAGATCGACTTGGTTTGCGTTGGCGCGAGTGCCTAATTGATTGCCATCTGGGTTCATCGACAGGATCACATCGTGTCTCAAGTTGGCGGCTGGCAAGCTTCTCAGCGCACAAGATAATCCTGCAATAGAAGCGGTTTCATCACCGTGTGTGCCTGCTAAGATCAGCCCGCGAGACTCGCTTTCTATTTGCGCGGGGAAATAGAGCAAAGGCGCACCCAACACTGATTTTCCATATGACAGCGGCTTTATTGAAAATGCAGCTCTTTCTGTTCTTGGAATTGAACTCACCTTTATCTCCTGATTGATCAAGTACTATCAAGTATTAACGATTACACAAACTTACTTAAATAAACTAAAGCGTTAAAACTCGTCAACAGTCGCATTGTTAATTTTATTACTTGCTTCAAAGATAGGCTAGGAGAGCAAAAACATATGGATTTTAAGAAACATTCAACGGCTTTACTCATTTCATCTCTATTGACCCCTTTTATCTCAGTAACTGCCGTTGCTGACACATTGCCTGCGGGAACTTCTCTGGCGAAAGAACAACATTTAGTTCGTGCTAACGATGCAGAAGCGGCGACGCTTGACCCTGCGAAAGCAGAAGGCCTGCCAGAAATGCACATTCTACGTGACCTATTTGAAGGTTTAGTGATTCAAGATCGCGATGGCAATATCACCCCAGGTGTTGCACAGTCTTGGGAAACCGAAGACAACCAGACGTTTGTATTCCACCTACGTAAAGACGCGAAATGGTCGAATGGCGATCCGGTGACGGCCGATGATTTCGTGTATGCGATAAGACGCGCGGTCGATCCTAAAACGGCATCGCCGAATGTTTGGTATCTCAAGCTTACTCAAATCAACAACATTGCTGACGTAGCCGAAGGCAAAAAGCCCGTTGAAGAGTTAGGTATCTCTGCAGTCGATAAACACACGGTGAAATTCGAACTCGATAGTAAAGTGCCTTACTTTGTGGCGATGACAGGCCACACATCCATGATGCCAGTGCACAAAGCAACCCTAGAAAGTAGTGACAAGCCGTGGAGCGATCCTAAGCAATTTGTTGGTAATGGTGCATTCGTACTAGATGAGTGGGTGGTGAACGAGCGCATTGAGCTTAAGAAGAACCCGACGTACTGGGACAGTTCAGATACCCACTTAACCGAAGTAACTTATATTCCGTTTGAGAATCAGAATGCCTCGATTAACCGTTATGCGGTGGGCGAGGTCGATATTACTTCGGACGTGCCTACACACATGGCGCAGCAGCTTAAAAGCAAATATCAAGATGCGTTTACCACAGTGCCTCTGTTGTGTACTTACTACTACGCATTCAATACTACGCGACCACCTTTTGATGATGCGCGAGTACGTAAAGCTGTCTCTTATTCTATGATGCGTGACGTTATCACCAATGGTGTGACTCAGGTGGGCAACTTACCGGCTTATACCTTTGCTCATGAGTACACGGCTGGTTTTGATGCAACACAACCTGAATACAGCACGTGGACTCAGAAGGAGCGTGATCAAAAAGCAAAAGAGCTACTGAAAGAAGCGGGCTACGATGCGTCTAATCCGTTGGACTTCAAACTGCTTTACAACACCAGTGAATCGAACAAGTCCATAGCAGTGGCGATTGCATCAATGCTGAAAGGCAACTTAGGTGCACAAGTTGAGCTTGAAAACCAAGAGTGGAAGTCTTACTTGGTGTCACGTCGCCAAGGTGATTTCGATGTAATGCGCGCCTCTTGGTGTGGTGACTATAACGAAGCATCAACCTTCTTGAGCCTATTGCGCTCTGGTTCTTCGGGTAACTTTGCTCGTTACAATAACGACAAGTACGACGCAGCAATGGACAGCGCCTTAGCTGCAACCAGTGAACAAGATCGCCAAGGTTTCTACGACCGGGCAGAACAGTTGCTGGCAGAAGACATGCCGATCGCGCCAATCTACTACTACATGCAGGCTCGTCTAGTACGACCAAGTGTTGGTGGTTTTGCGAAGAACAATGTAGAAGGGCGTATCTACTCTAAAGATCTCTACATTGAAGAGTAATTGAGCTTCTTATATACCAATAAAATTCTGAAATAAAGAAAAGGGATGTTGATCATAAATATCTGATCAACGTCCCTTCGTCATTAATCTGTAACGGTAAGCGCAAAAAACTGAAACCTGATTGAAGTATTTTTCACTTTTATTTCAATCAGGTGAAGCCATGTTACCCCCTCTACGTGCCCTTGTTGCGTTCGAAGCTGTTGCCCGCCTCGGTTCTATTGGCGCTGCTGCGCGCGAGCTTTGTGTTACCCAAGCTGCGGTGAGTCAGCAGCTTAAAAGTTTAGAAACCTTTCTCGCCTGCCATCCTTTTATAAAAAATACTCTTTTATCAGGCTTAATATTCAGCTGGTGGACTGGCCATCAACTAACCCTTGTCAGAATGTCGATATCGAGCTGACCAACGGCAAGGTCGAAAGCGAAGACACTCATTGCGAGCGATTGTTTCAAGAACATTGGCAACTGGTGTGCAGCCCTTTCAGAGAAATTACGCTCAGCAATTCAGAAGATCAAACTTGAGCAATAGCCAACTCTAACAATTAAGTCTAGTTTTGGTATTAGCTTGCTATCAGAAAATGAAAAGTGGAAAGACCGTGCGATCGCGCGCTTTATCAAACAAAGCTAAAAGGACGAAATACAATTGTGATTGAAGAGTCATACCCGGCATCAACAAAAGCGATCGGCAGTTCTTAGTTTGACTAAGAGCCAACATCCACACAAATTGTTTTTCGCATGTTTTAGCCCTAAAAGGTTTTCGTCGCGCAAAGTGATAACGAAAATCGGTAAATAAAAATCAAAAATAAAAACGCGAGCGGTAGATTGTGATTTATGTTGGTGCTACGTTATGAGCAATTTATAACATATAAGTCATGACACATTAGACTGAGAGATAGCAGCTAACGATGAACAAGACAAAAAGATATCCGGTCAACATAGTATTCAGTTACTTAATACTGTCATCATTATGGGTTTTATTCTCTGATCTCGCAGTTGAGTCACTATCAAATAATCTATACGAACACGCCTTAGCTCAGACAGTTAAAGGTCTGATCTTTATCATTCTAACGTCTATTTTATTATGGGTAATGGTCCAGAAAAATAATCGAGATTTAGAGGACGCTAACGATCTTGATAGTGTGACTGGACTTCATAGCCCTTCAGTCTTTTATCGATATTTAAATAAAAGACTGAAAAATTCTCAAGCCAGTGACCATTATGTCCTCTTCTTATTAGACATTGATAACTTCAAATCTGTCGCTGACCAGATCGGATTCGAGAATACTAATTCATTTTTAAAAGATATCGCACGATCTATTGAACTTCCTATAGAGCATCAACCGCTTTCATCACGAGTGCACTCAGATGGCTTCGCGTGCTTGGTTAAACTCAACCACACGGAGCATATTGAATCCTACATTGCCCTCGTACATCGTAGATTTAACCAGTGTGCTTATCGTTATGATATCCACGCCACTTGTTGTATTGGCGCTGCTCTATTCCCCTCGGATGGGAATAATGCCAAGCAACTCATGGCATCTGCTACCCACGCCTTAACTGAAGCAAAGAAAAGCAAGGACACGATTGAATTTCATGACCCAAAACTCACTGAGCTTGAACGTCAACGTCAAGAAATGGTGCAAGAATTACGTAAAGCGATTGATGACAAAGCGATTGATATTGTGTTTCAGCCTAAATTCAACATTGAAAGTAGACTCGTCGCAGGTGTGGAGGTGTTGTCTCGTTGGACGCATGAGCGCTATGGTGTCGTTTCACCGGATATCTTTGTCGCGCTAGCAGAAGAGAATTATTTTTGTCGTGATTTGACTACGTTAGTTCTAGAGAAGACTGCGTCACAACTTAGGGCTAATGGCTTGCTAGGGAATGAGCTTAATAGTGTCTCGGTCAATATTTCAGCGGTAGAGCTAAATAGCGTTGATGACATGAACCATCTGGACGAATATCTACGAAAGGATCCCGAGTTTGCTCGCTTACTTTGTCTGGAAATCACTGAAACCGCTATTTTGAAAGATATAGATCAGTGTGCAATCGCTGTTCAGAAGTTAAAAAAACAAGGGGTGTCCTTTTCGATAGATGATTTTGGTGTTGGCTACACGTCTTTTGGTATATTTAGCAAATTGGATGTAGATGAAATCAAAGTCGATCGCAGTTACATCAGTGGGTTAGAAGATGATTATCGTTCTAGAGCTATAACGTCTGGTATCATTGATATAGCGCGAGGGTTTGGCATTAGTGTTGTGGCTGAAGGGGTTGAAAATGCTCAACAACTGTCAATTTTGAAAACGTTAAATTGCGAACAAGCCCAAGGTTATTATCTGGGCTACCCGATGCCATATAAGCAGTTGAAAGAAAGTCTCACCTCTGAAATAGAACCATGTTCAACAACATAACTTAATACTTTTTCATCTAGGCTACAGAGATACAGATGACTTGTATCGAGAAGGATGCTGTTGGCCTAACTATAAGAAATCCCCATTCGCTGACAAAACGAATGGGGATTTTAGTTACTAGGGGGTAGTAATTTTATCTTCTAACTTGTTTCAGGTTTTAAATAGCCACCATAGTCGCGGCTTTCTTCATTGCTTCCTTGGTTGAACACTCAATCACGTTCGCGTTAGCAAAGCGGTGAGCGTCTTTCACTTGAATATCGTGAGCCAAGATAACCAGCTTCGCGTTCGCCACATCTAGGTCGGTGATGCGGTTCTGAATACCGTTTTGACCTTGAGTTTCTACTTTGATTTTCAGACCCGCTGCCGCACCTGCTTTTTCTAGTGCTTTCGCCGCCATGAAGGTGTGTGCAACACCAGAAGGGCAACATGTTACAGCTACGATGTCGTACTCGCCTTCGCCTGCTGCAGGAGCGGCTTGAGCTTGTACTGGCGCTTCAACCATGTCTTCTTCTGTTTCTACCGCTACCGGTTTCCAGAAGCCTACGATAACGGCTGTGGTTAGCGAGCCAAGCGCAATACCGACGACGTACATTGGAATGTTGCTTGATACTGGCGCAGTGATTAGGCCGCCCCACGGTGCGTGCAGTAGAACGTCTGTCATGAAGCCGAATACACAGCCCACGATACCACCGGCAACGATTGAAGGAAGTACGCGCATTGGGTCATTTGCTGCGAACGGGATAGCACCTTCAGAGATACCGATCGAACCCATGATTGCTGCCGCTTTACCTGCTTCTTGCTCTTGTTTAGAGAACTTGTTTTTGAATAGGAAAGTCGCCAGAGCCATACCTAGAGGTGGAGTACAAATCGCGATGCCAACGCCGCCCATTAGCCAAGGTTGTGTGTCTACTTGAGTTTGGGCAAATAGGGTCGCGACTTTGTTGATAGGGCCGCCCATATCAAACGCCGTCATACCGCCAAGGATTGTACCCAGAACCATCTTAGATGCGCCAGCCATTGAAGCTAGGAACTCGTTCATAGAAGACATGAACAGTTTGATTGGTTCACCGATGCCCCACAATACGATACCTGCAGAGATTAACGTGCCTAGAAGCGGGTAGATAAAGTACGCTCCTAGCGCCGTCATATTTGCAGAAAGTGGGATCTTCTTAAGTTGGAACACCACGCCACCGGCGATAAAGCCTGCCACGATACAACCAAGGAAGCCGCCGCCCATGTCAGCCATGATGCCAGAAGAGATCATCGCAGGTGCCAGTGCTGGTTTGTCTGCAATTGAGTAACCAATAAAGCCGCCAAGAATGATTGGGAAAAGAACAAGGCCCTTGATACCGATGTTAGAGATATCTGCTAGTAAGCCGTCTGCTGGAACCGCACCTTTGCCTGATGCCATGACCGCTAAAGCCAGCAGAACACCACCGGCTACGATAAAAGGCAGCATGTGTGAGGTTCCGAAAAGCAGGTGACCTTTCATGGTACTAAGGAGTTTTTTAAAGTCGCTACTACTGTTTTTATTATTAGTATTCGTAGCTTGAGTTGTTAGGGTGCTCATAATTTTCTATGCCTTATGAATTAATTAAAATATTAAGGATCTGTTGTTCGTCTTTTGCGTTATGGATATCTTGAATAAATTCATCGCTGAATTTTCCAAATAGTTCTTGTAATACATAAATATGATGGTCAGCACCGTTATCGGGTGAGGCAATCATAAAAAACACGGTTGGATTGATGCCGTCTTCATCGCCATAATCAATACCTTTACGCTTAACACCGACAGCGATTGCTGGCTCAGTTACCGCCTTGCTTTTTGAGTGTGGGTAAGCGATGCCGTCCATTGAGGTAATGCTTTGAGATTCACGAATTTCGATGTCTGCCAAGAAGGCTTCTTTATTACTGATTCGGTTGTTCTCAAATAACATGCTTGCCAATTCTTCAAACAGTTCTTTTTTATTATTCGCTTGAAGGTTGTTATTAATTAAGTTGACGTTAGTTAGCTGTGTGATCATTTATTAACTCATTCACTATTGAAGTTCTTGAATTAAAATTAATGGATTAACCCGATTCGCGAAATAGCAAATAAAAGCCCTTCACTGTACATTTGTACCGAGCAAAATTAAGTGTGATTTGCATCATTCATCCAGTGTGAGATGAGTCATATTTAATGGTGTACTTCGGTGTTGAAATAACTTTCTGTAGGAAGAAAAATGCCCCGCAAAGCAGGGCATGATCAGTGTTTGTATCTACTCGGGAGAGCTAGATTTACTTTTGAGAGCTAGCTGTAAGCACGCGCCACGCGTCCAACGCAATCGAGTTTGTAACTCTCAGCGTAAGCGGGAATGAATACCGATTGGCCTTTCTCTATCACGCAGGTTTCACCACATTGGTGAGTGAGCACCATGGACTCGTCGAGTGGCAATAAGATCTCGGCACCTTCGGTAGTGATCTGTCGTTGCTGTGAGTTTTGCACGATAGAGAACTTAAAATCCTCGACTGGAATTTCGTATTCCATCACGTCACCTTGTTCAATCGGGTTGAGCAGTAATCTATCTGCTGGCTTTTCATTAAATCGAGTACAAGAAACCAGTTCGTTCACGTCCATGTACTTAGGCGTTAACCCGGCACGCAGCACATTGTCTGAGTTCGCCATGATCTCTAGACCTGTACCTTTGATGTAAGCGTGAGGTGTTTCAGCGTCTAGATACATGGCTTGCCCCGGCTTTAGGGTAATCACGTTCAATAGTAGCGGAGCGAACAAACCGACATCACCTGGGTATTGAGTTTCAAGCTCTGAAATCAGTTGGAATACACGTTTATCAGAAAGCTTAGCCTTCATGAGCAGTATGGTAAGCGCCATGCCTTTTTGCTCACCCTCCAGAGACAGTAAGCTCGCAAAAAAGCAGGCTAAGCCATTCGGTGTTTGATCGCCCGCGAGATCGTTGACCATCGAATGAAGCTCTGGAATGTCGAGATAATGGAAGTGCTCTAGGATCTCGCTGATCGACCTAAAACCATTCATCGCGGTGTAGTCGGTTAGGGCATACACCAGTTCTGGCTTGTGGTTGGGATCCTTGTAGTTACGGTTGCCCGCTGTCATCGGAATGCCTTGCTGCTCTTCTAGAGCATAGCCAGATTCGGCTTGCTGCTTGTTCGGGTGAACTTGAACAGAGAGCGCTTTCTCCGCCGCTAACACCTTAAACAGATACGGAAGTTCACCAAAACGGCTCGCGACTTTCTCGCTCAGAAACAGGTTTAGGTTCTTAGAAATCAAGTTCGACAACGTGGTTTGATGACCATTGTCAGTGACTATCGAACAACCATTAGGGTGAGCGCCCATCCAGATCTCCGCTTGTGGCTCACCTGATTGGTTATCAATACCAAACAGTTGGCTAAACGAAGAAGGGCTACCCCATGCGTAGTTTTGAATTACGTTGGTCATAGGGTAGAAAAAGCGTTGTACGAACGAGTCGTTCGCTAAAGAAAAATCAGACATCGAAATCACCATGAAGGGAAACATGGCTTGAGCTCTATTCGTTCCTAAAAGGAGAGTAGAAGGGCTCAAGTCATTGGAGTTGAAATGGCTTAAGCCGCTGCTGTTGCTAGCTTGGCTTTGCGTAGATTTTTAAGTGCGATACAAGTAACCGCAGTTACGCCTGCACCAGACGCCATGCACAACAGTGCTAGCAGTGGGTAGTTCATTGCGCCAAGTAGAGCGACCACTGGACCACCGTGAGCAACACTGTTGGTGATACCAAACGAGAACGCCATTACCGCAGCAGTCATTGAGCCAAGCACGTTGGCTGGGATAACTGACATTGGATCTTGAGCCGCGAATGGAATCGCACCTTCAGAGATACCCACCAAGCCCATCGCGCCTGCTGCTTTACCTGCTTCAATCTCAGAAGATTCGAATAGGTCGAACTTACGGCCAAGTCTGGTTGCGATAGCCATACCAAGGGGAGCGACAGGGATTGCACACGCCATTGCACCCATGAATTGAGTTTGACCGCTAGCAATCATGCCGACCGAGAATAGGAACGCTACTTTGTTGAACGGGCCGCCCATATCAAAGCCGGCCATGCCACCAAGGACAATACCAAGCAGAACCACGTTGCCTGTACTCATGCTGGTTAGCAGTGCAGTAAGAGCATCCATCAGCCCAGCGATAGGTGCGCCAATAACAAAAATGAACAAACCTGCGATGAACAAAGAGCCAGTGATCGGAGCGATCATGATAGGCACAAGCGGTTGAACGAATTTGTGGTAGTTAAACGAAGTAATCCATTTAACGAAGTAACCCACTAATAAACCCGCGATGATTGCGCCAATGAAGCCAGTACCTGCGTCAGCGCCATAGAAAGAACCGTTGTTGGCAATCCAGCCGCCAATTAAGCCAGGGGTTAGGGCAGGGCGGTCAGCAATCGCGTAAGCAATGTAGCCAGCCAAGATTGGGATCATCAGGGTGAAGGCCACCACACCCACCTCTAGGATTTGGTTCCACATGCTGCCAGCAGGAATTGCCATGCCAGATTCACTCGGCTCACCGCCAATGGCTAGTGCTAGGGCAATCAAAAGACCGCCCGTCACCACGAATGGGATCATGTGAGATACGCCATTCATCAAGTAACGGTAAAGGTCTGAACGTGCTTGCGAGGCTTTCTCTGCAACAGATTGGTTGGTCGGTGCTTGTTCTGCTTGGTAGCTTGGCGCGTTGAGTGCTTGCTTAATCAAGCCTTGCGCGTCTTTGATTGGCGCTTTTACGTTGGTTTTGATAACGCATTTTCCGGCAAAGCGAGCCATGTCGACCTGTTTGTCACAAGCCACCACAATCGCATCTGCGCGTTCGATCTCTTCTCGAGTTGGGCTGTTCTTAACGCCAATAGAACCGTTGGTTTCGACCTTGATGTCGTAGCCAAGAGCCGCCGCGCCTTTTTCTAGTGCTTCGGCTGCTAAATATGTGTGTGCGACGCCAGCTGGGCAGCCTGTCACACCAATGATGAAGCCTTGCTTTTCTAGTTTGGTTTCAGTTTCGTTGGTTTCAGTTTCTGACGGCTCAGGTTTGGCAAGCAGTAGTTCCAAAGCTTCTTGTTCAGATTGAGCATTCATGAAGCTTTCGATAAAGCCTTCTTCAATCAGTTTTGAAGAAAGTTCTGCCAGTACTTCGATGTGGTGATTATCGCCGCCATCAGGAGAGGCAATCATGAAGAATAGTTTTGATGGCTGACCGTCATCTGCGCCGTACTCGATCCCTTCTTTGTGGACACCGATCACTACTGCAGGTTTGATCACCGCGCTACTTTTCGCATGTGGTAAGGCGATGCCTTCTTCAAACCCTGTGTTGCCTTGTTCTTCTCGCGCTTTAATGTCGGTAAGGAACTGCGCTTTGTCTGAAATTCGACCTTGTGCGTACAGCACGTCTATCAGCTCTTTAAAAACGTCTTCTTTGGAATTGGCGTTAAGCGAAAGCTTAATCAAATCTTGATTGATCAATGTCGTGATCATAATGAACCCCTACTCTGTTTTTATTTTGTTAGGGGTATTCTGGAATCTACGGCTTGCCTTCTGTAGTGAAGAAAAAATGCATTTACTGGATGATTGTTGCCTTATAAATGGAGTGTGATTTTGATCGGTTAGGAGTGCCTGTTTGGGGGAGTGTTGACAGCTTTTATGAGGTTATAACGCTTTTATTGATAAGGGCTTAGATTGATTTTTCTATCATGATAACAGTGTTCTAAATCTGGCCTTAGACTGGAGATTTATTTCCACTACTGGATTTTTGTAACCTAGATCTCAAATTGTGATTTTGCTCAATAGCGCTATGTTTCACTAAGGAGTATATCTATTCCCGTAGCCTTATTGCTGCTTATAAGAGTTCGAAACAATGATATTTCATGACCTAATCTCGTCGGTATTAAACGAGCGAGAACCGTTTCATAACATCTGGTTTGCGGGAGATTTTCACACGCCTTCAGCATTCAGTTATCAGGTGAACTTTCCGCGCTTAGAGCTGGTGCTAGACGGAGAGTATATTAATGAAATGGAGAGTCATGATCGCAAAATAACTAACGTTATTGCCAAAGCTGGAGACGCGATTTTCATCCCACCGAACTGCTGGAATAAACCCAATTGGGATACTGACTGCTCAGTGTTGAGTATGTTGTTTGGTCGTCGTCAGCTTGGTTTAAGCTTGGTGAGTAAGCGCAAAGGCGAGGAGAGCTTTTACGATATCCAAAAGCACAGTATTCAGACTCGATCAGGGTTTGCGATTGATAATATCTTGGAGGCGCTTAGCTCGCTAGCGAGGGAGAGCAACAAGCAGCCGATGGATGAGTTATTGCTGCAAGCTCTACTGCAATACAGTAAAATCATGCTGGAAGCGCCCGTAGAAAAATCTCATAGCCGAGTACAGGATGTGTATCAGGGGATTTGTATCTACATTCAAGAGAACTTCCACCGCCAAATCACCCGAGACAGCATTGCCTCACGCTTTAGCATTTCATCCAATCACTTGTCGCGAATGTTCCGTCAGCAAGGCCACATGACGCTAGCAGAGTACATTACCCGCGTGCGGGTCGATCGCGCTAAGTTCATGCTCAAAAAGTACAACTTCAAGCTCAATGAAGTGGCAGTGCGTTGTGGCTTTAAGGATGTGAACTACTTCTGTCGAGTGTTTAAGAATCGCACCGGAAGAACGCCGACCGAATATCGTGGCTCTATCTAATATCCCTTCAAATGACCTTTTCTGACCAGAGCGTATACGACCGAAATTTGTATGACTAGATCACCACAGTGAGCTCTGTGTTGTGGTGATCAATTTGCTTTGTGTTCTCCTCTGCCGTTTATTTCTACACCTTATTTCCCAACCTTATCTTTAGGCACGATTTCTATTTATCCCGTTTCACTAAATAACCCCAATTAATAACATTACGGGTTCGCTTTGCGAGTTGCTTATTATTTTTCGTTGCCTATTTATTGAATTAAACGTGTGAGAGTTGATGTATTAATGCGATGCATTTAATGAATGCTAAGTAAATTAAAAACCACTTATCGAGACGATAAAATCTTGTTATTGTTGTCCAGATTACTGATTGAAATGTTTTTAAGTTATTGATTTTAAATGTTTACTTTTCGTTGGATTGTTCTTTGTTTACTAACGTGTAATTCATGCCTCGAAATCAAATATTCAGGTTTATACGCCCCATCACAACCTTGACTTATAATACTACAAATTAAAAATTCAATAGATAATATGCTCTTCAGATATTCATCATAAAGAAGACTTATACATGGAACTCAATACTCTGATCGTAGGAATTTATTTCCTTTTCCTTATCGCAATAGGTTGGATGTTTAGAACGTTCACCAGTACAACCAGTGACTATTTCCGCGGGGGCGGTAACATGCTTTGGTGGATGGTTGGCGCAACTGCGTTTATGACTCAGTTCAGTGCTTGGACCTTCACTGGCGCAGCGGGTAAAGCGTATGCCGATGGTATGGCTGTCGCGGTTATCTTCCTAGCGAACGCATTTGGTTACCTGATGAACTACCTGTACTTCGCTCCGAAATTCCGTCAACTACGCGTGGTAACGCCAATTGACGCGATTCGTATGCGTTTTGGTAGCTTCAACGAGCAAGTGTTTACTTGGTCTGGCATGCCGAACAGTATTGTTTCTGCGGGTATTTGGCTGAACGGTTTGGCGATTATCGCATCGGGCATCTTTGGCTTCGATATGACAACCACCATCGTTCTAACCGGCCTTGTTGTACTAGTGATGTCGGTAACGGGCGGTTCATGGGCGGTTATCGCGTCTGACTTCATGCAGATGGTTATCATCATGGCAGTAACCGTAACATGTGCTGCTGTGGCTATCGTGCAAGGTGGCGGCGTTACTGAAATCATCAACGATTTCCCTGTAGCAGAAGGCGCATCGTTTGTTTCTGGTAACAACCTGAACTACGTAAGCATCTTCGGTATCTGGGCATTCTTCATCTTCTTCAAGCAGTTCAGTATCACCAACAATATGTTGAACTCTTACCGTTACCTAGCGGCAAAAGACTCTAAGAACGCGAAGAAAGCGGCGCTGTTGGCGTGTATTCTGATGACAATTGGTCCAATCATTTGGTTCATGCCACCTTGGTTTGTAGCAGGACAAGGCGTTGACCTTGCAGCACATTACCCAGACGCAGGTTCTAAAGCAGGCGACTTCGCTTACCTTTACTTCGTAGAGCAATACATGCCAGCAGGTATGGTGGGGCTTCTAATTGCAGCGATGTTTGCGGCAACCATGTCTTCAATGGACTCAGGTTTAAACCGTAACTCAGGTATCTTTGTTATCAACTTCTACCAACCGATTCTTCGTCCAAACGCGACAGAGAAAGAGTTGATGGTTGTGTCTAAGTTGATGTCTTCGGTTTTCGGTGTCGCTATCATCCTTATCGCACTGTTTATTAACTCACTGAAAGGCTTGAGTCTGTTCGACACCATGATGTACGTGGGTGCACTTATTGGCTTCCCAATGACCATTCCAGCATTCTGTGGCTTCTTCCTTAAGAAGACTCCGGACTGGGCAGGTTGGGGTACGCTAGTGGTCGGTGCGATTGTGTCTTACATCGTTGGTTTCGTGATTACCGCTGAAATGCTACAAAACTTGTTCAACCTAGAGCCTCTAACAGGCCGCGAATGGTCTGACTTGAAAGTTGCAGTAGGTCTGATTGCGCACCTAGTGTTTACTGGCGGCTTCTTTGTTCTTTCGACATTGTTCTACAAACCACTAGAAGCGTCTCGTCAGAAAGATGTTGATACCTTCTTCAACAACCTTGCGACACCATTGGTTTCTGAATCAACAGCACAGAAGAAACTGGACAACAAACAACGTCACATGCTGGGCTCACTGATCGCAGTGTCTGGTGTGGCAGTGATGGCGATGTTTGCTCTACCGAACCCATTCTGGGGAAGAATGATGTTCGTACTGTGTGGCGGTATCGTATTCGTAGTTGGTTTGCTGTTGGTGAAAGCTGTAGACGACTCGGTTGAGGATGCGAAACAAGCAGCTTAAGTTAGCTAACCAGTTAAACAAGTAATTAAACATAAAACGGCTGAGCTCTAATGCTCAGCCGTTTTTTATTGTATGAGAAAATGAGCTTATAACGATTGGATAGGTGTCACAACAGGGGATTAATGGATGCTTTGAGTTTGACCAGAAGAGATGAATTAGATAAGGCGTGACGAGATGTACATCAACAAGGCTTGTAGGTCGACACTGCTTCGAGTCTTTTGCAGACGTTCATTGACCTGATCGTGAAGCAGGTTTCGAGTTAGGTTGGTCGCCGCGACAATGTGCTCACGCTGTGGCTTGGTTGGCAGAACAAGAGCAATGGCTACATGCACTTCGCCGATACGTGATTCCCAGTCAATCGGGTCGTCACTGACGATAACCGCAATCGAGAGATCTTGGGTCGATTCAAACATTACATGCGGTAGTGCGATACCCGGTGACACGCAGGTTGAAGAGCGTTCTTCTCGCTTAATAAATGCCAGAATCAGTTCATCTGGATCCTCTGGGTAAACAAGGTGAGCGAGCCCTTTTAAGCACTCAAATTTGGTCAGTTGGGTTTGCGCCTTAGCGTGGTGCCATTTGATGTCACAAGGCGGGCATATCTGTGGCATTCGCTGGATTAAATCGCTAGAGAATTCATGGTTCACTTGCGAACCAACCATGTCGTAATGCTCAGCAATTACATCTTTGAGAACGAAACAGGCCAGCTCCGCATCAATCCCAACCGCGGTTATCTGACACAAATCACCACGAAGTAAACCTACTTGCAGCATCGCAACGGATTTGGAGAGATCAGCGGTTCGATTTTGAGTGATGTTGATAATGCGGATGTTGCTTTTGAACTTCTTCGCTAAGCGAGTCAGCGGCTGTGCGACATGTGAGTTCGCGGCAGGATCGTTAACGAAGAAGGTGATCTGGTATTCGTTCATCAAAAGCTTAAGTTCGACAATGCTTAATAAAGACTTTATCGATACTCAACAATACCTCTTCCATTGGAACAAATACGGTTTTAGCTGGGTCAAATCGGCTTAGTTGTCCGATGTCGATATCAGAGACGATCAACACCTTGTCTGCGAGGGTAATATCTTGGGCTGTCAGTAAGTTTTCAATACCCATAGCGCCTTGCGTCTCAACCTTGATTGAAACGTTGAACTTAGGGGCTGTTTTATTTAGAGCATCAGCTGCCATATAGGTGTGCGCAATGCCTGTAGGGCACGCAGTTACCGCTACAATTCTCATTATTATTCTCGGCTTAATCTCGTCCCTGTTACGTTACAAAAGCTACCTTTCAGAAGCTACCTTGGAAAAGCTATCTTGCATGGAAAATCCAGTATAGAAAGCTCGCATGGCGGAGGGACGATATTGTTATGGGTTCTGTGGATTTTATGGATTGGCGTTTTTTATTCCAAGGTGAAAGTCACACTCTGAGTTCTTGGTTACAATAATCCAGTTAATGCACCTTTCGTCCTATATATTGAGTGCCTTCACACCGTTAATCTTTTCATCTTATTAACCTTATCACTTACGTAATTACTTCAGTCTGAAATCAGGCGAGGCAGAGCAGCATATGGATATCACCAACATTATCGAGCCCGAGATTATCTGTTTGGATTTACAAGCAGACTCAAAACAGGCGGTATTTGAAGAGCTTGTTGAACTGCTCGACCGTGCCGGTAAGCTCTCTAATAAACGTGAATTCCTTGACGACATCTGGAAGCGTGAAGCCATCGGTAATACTGGCTTTGACGATGGCATCGCCATTCCACACGCGAAAAGTGCTGCCGTAGCTAAACCTGCGGTGGCGGTAGGTATCAGCCGTTCTGGCATCGATTATGGCGCAGACGGCGGCGAGCTGTCGGATGTGTTCTTTATGCTCGCTTCACCAGACAACAACGACGACCACCATATCGAGGTACTGGCTCAGATTTCGACCAGGCTTATCGAAGATGGCTTTGTTACAAAATTAAAGGCGGTGGAGTCGGTCGAGGAAGCTCAAGAGCTATTTCTCGAAGCCAATTTAGAATCGTTCGATAGTTACGCCTCTAGCCATCATGAAGTGTATGTCGAGCCACTCAGCCCTTGGGCACAATCTCTTAATCGCCTTAAAGAACACTTGTTATACGGCACCTCACACATGATTCCTTTCGTGGTTGCAGGTGGTGTGCTTTTGTCTTTGTCGGTGATGATGTCGGGTCATGGTGCAGTACCTGAAAGCGGTGTGTTAGCAGATATCGCACAGATGGGCATCGCGGGGTTAACCCTGTTTACAGCGGTGCTCGGTGGTTACATCGCGTATTCAATGGCCGACAAACCGGGTTTAGCGCCCGGTATGATTGGTTCTTGGGTTGCGGTGAATCAATACAATACCGGCTTTCTCGGTGCAATTGTGGTCGGTTTCTTCGCTGGTTTTGTGGTGAATCTACTTAAGAAGATCAAACTACCAGACAGCATGATCTCGCTGAGCTCTATCTTCATCTATCCATTAGTCGGCACCTTCGTGACCTGTGGTGCGGTGATGTGGGTGATTGGCTCTCCGATAGCTCAAGTAATGCTTGAGATGAACCAAATGCTCACGGGCATGGCAGGCTCCGGAAAAATGGTATTGGGCAGTATTTTAGGTGCAATGACGGCCTTTGATATGGGCGGCCCGATCAATAAAGTAGCAACGCTGTTTGCCCAAACTCAGGTGAATACTCAACCATGGTTGATGGGCGGTGTTGGTATTGCGATTTGTACACCACCACTAGGCATGGCACTGGCGACTTTCTTATCGCCAAAGAAATTCAAAAGAGACGAACGTGAAGCAGGTAAAGCGGCGGGCATCATGGGCATGATTGGCATCAGTGAAGGCGCGATTCCTTTTGCTGCCGCCGACCCTGCGCGAGTGCTGCCTGCTGTGGTTGCTGGTGGCATTGTCGGTAATGTGGTTGGTTTTATGTTCCATGTGGTAAACCATGCACCATGGGGCGGTTGGATTGTTCTGCCTGTGGTTGATGGCAAACTTGGCTACATTATTGGCACACTTGCGGGGGCGCTAACCACGGCATTCATCGTGATACTGCTTAAAAAGAATGTGGTAGAAGGTGACGAACTTTCTTATCAGTCTGCAGGTGGTTCGGTAACAGAAGAAGGGCAAGCGGATGTGTTGGCGATCACTTCGTGCCCGTCTGGTGTTGCTCATACTTTCTTGGCGGCTAAGTCTTTAGAAAAGGCGGCGCATCATCTTGGGGTTCGGATTAAAGTCGAAACCCAAGGTGCCAACGGAATAGGTAATCGCATTACCCAGAAAGACATTGAAAGGGCGAGGTTGGTGATCTTTGCTCACGATGTGGCGATTAAAGAAGTTGAACGCTTTGCGAACGTGAAAACCTTGGATGTCAGTACTAAGGAAGCAATGCTTAATGCTCAGGCGTTGATCATGAGAAAGGTGTAACTCTTTAAACCGCAAAGTTTATCATCTATAAAGTTAACTAGATCAAAACTAAAAAGACTCCGCTCAGACCTGTTAAGGCGAAAGTGGAGTCTTTTTGTATTGTGCCCAATCAGTCAGGTCAAACGCTAAAAAGGGTGGTACTTAAATACGTCTTCAACCATTGAGTTGAGTAAATCGATATCGTCACAGGTTTTGGCGTAGGTACGCAGGCCTGCGATTTGAACCTGAACATGACGAGCAAGCTGAGTCGGTTCACGCTCTTTGCTTATCTCACCCAATTCTTGTGATTCTGCGATCAGCTTAGCGAACTCACCTTCCATGATTTTGAGTGATTTCTTTGCTTCTTCTAATAATTCGGCGTGTTCATCAGTCAGTTCTGCTACCGTTTTTGCCAGCATACACATGCCATTTGGCGAACTTTGTTTTGAGTCGACCACAGCACGTTTGACGAAGCTTTCGAGCGCTTTGATTGGAGAGTCTGTTTCACTGCGGAAGCGGTTCAGATTCAGGATGCCAAGTTCGGTATAGCGAGCAAGCGTCTCTTTAAACAAACCTTCTTTGCTGCCGAACGTCGCGTAGATGCTGCCCGGACGCATATCAATCACGTCTTGCAGGTTGCGCATAGAAGTCGCATGAAAGCCCTTTTCCCAATACAGGTTCGTTGCTTTATCTACTACGTCTTGTCTATCGAACTTAGCGGTCTTAGCCATAACATCTACTTCATTAATCTGAACATATGTTCAATATTTTATGCTGAACGCCCGTTCTAGTAAAGGTGTGTTTAGCTGCTTTGCGCAGGCTTAGAACATCAAAGAGTTAATAAAACATCCAGATCATCAGGAAATAATCTTAATCATCAATAACTTCTACGGTCTTGTGCTGAGCGCCGTAGTAGGTGCCTTCATCGATGGTGTACATCAATGTTGCTTCGCACTCTGGACAATCGAATTCCTCATTGGGTTCAATAGCCGCTTCTTCTACCCATTCCCAACCGATATGTTCTTCGCAAGCGGGACAATCCATACAATATCTCTCAGTTGTTGTCGCATATTTATTGCGAATCTCTACTTTGATAATTCGGCATTATACATATTTAGTTAACGAGGAATAGACAGTTAATCAGCGCAGAATAGGGAGTTGATTAGTTGTGAATCAATCGCTGGTGAGCGTTGAATCTATAGTTAGTTCTGAATATATCGTTTTCTCTGAGCACATAATTGGTGCAGGCCTACCCCTTTTGGGTAGTTAAAGTGTGTCAGATTTCAGTCGCTTACGTCAATAAAATGTTGTCGCATGTGTTTTGGGTATCGTTAGGTCGCTTAGCTAACAGTTTTATCGGTAAATCAATGAATTTTGTAAGGTTAAATGTTACCTTCATCGCATCGCGATCTGTGTGGCACGGTAATTGATGCACATTGATCAAGTTGAATAATTATACAGTCACAATTGAGGCGCATCTTATTAAGGGTGTGCGAGTTAGATGACTGAAAAGATTTGTTAGCTGCTAGGGAAATGATAATGAAATTAACCGATATGTCTTTTAAGCAAAAAATCATCGCTTTGCTTATTTTACCGATCTTGGGATTTCTATGGCTTAGCGTTTCTGCGATTTCAAAAGGCGTAGAAACCACCAGTGAATTGTCTTCATTAAACCAACTTACCCGTTTGTCGGTTGTGTACAGTGAACTTGTGCATGAGTTACAAAAAGAGCGTGGAATGACGGCTGGGTTTATCGGCTCACAGGGCACTAAGTTTGTCAGTGAACTACGTGCACAAAGAGCCAGTGCAGATAATAGACGTAATCTGAAAACCGAATACTGGCAATCTGCTGAAATCGATTTACCGCAGATCACTCGGCTGAACACTGAAATAAGCCAAAGCCTAAATCAAATTACTTCTATTCGAAATCGAGTGGATTCTCAATCGATTCCTCTGTCTGAAGCTTTGGGTTACTACACCAAACTGAATGCAAAGCTGCTGAGCGTATCGGCGTTAATTGCTGAGCTTAGCTCTGATGCTGCCATCACCACTGAAACCATCGCTTACTACAACTTTTTACAAGGTAAAGAGCGAGCGGGTATCGAGCGTGCTGTCCTAAATAATACCTTCTCTAAAAATGAATTTGGCCCAGGCATGTTGGTTAAATTCATCTCTTTGGTGACTGAGCAAAATACCTATTTCTCAAACTTTGAGGTATTGAGTAACCCAGCTAACGTTCGTTTCTTTGAACAGCAATTGAATGATCGTTCGGTGGCAGAAGTAGAAAAGCTTCGTGGTTTGGCTGAATCTAAGATGAGCGGTTTTGATGTTGATCCTGTGTACTGGTTCTCGCAATCTACCGCTCGTATTGTTCAGCTAAAGAAAACAGAAAACCGCCTAGCAGAGTCGCTTATCGCACTGACAGAGAAAAAAATGTCAGAGGCGCAGTCTGCGATGATGATGAGTATTGGTCTGTTTGCTTTGATAACCTTGTTCGCGACCTTCGTGAGCTATAAGGCGATCAGCGACCTGACGATGAGAGTAAAAGATCTTACAGTGATGTTGTCTAAGGTTCGTAATGACAACGACTTAACAGTTCGCGCTAAGTTCGTTGGCAACAGCGAGCTTGGACAGATCTCTTCGGCACTCAACGAAACGCTAGAGAAGTTTTCAAACGTTATCGACAACCTGTCTCAGTCGAGTCTGACCTTAGCTTCAGCCGCTGAAGAAACCTCACAAACCTGTCACTACAATTCGAACACGCTAGTGCAACAACAAGACCAAATTGGCTTGGTTGCGACGGCGACAGAAGAGTTATCAGCAACGGTAAATGAGGTGGCGGCTAAAACTCAGCAGACAGCAAGTTCCGCTAAACTGGTCGATGAGCAGTCTCAAGAAGGTTTGAGTACGGTTCAAAACTCTTACCACTCTATCGAAAAACTGGCATCTGAAATTAATGATCTAGCGGAAAAGATCACGCACTTACACGAGAGCAGTAATAACATCAACAGTGTGATTGATGTGATTAAGTCCGTCGCTGAACAGACTAACTTGTTAGCATTGAACGCGGCAATTGAAGCGGCAAGAGCGGGTGAGCAAGGTCGTGGATTTGCGGTAGTGGCTGATGAAGTTCGCACGTTAGCACAGCGTACTCAGCAGTCGACAGCTGAAATTGAAGGTTTCATCAGCTCGTTACAGTCTGATGTGCAAACCGCGTTTAATGTGATTGATAACAGTCAGAAGATGTCGTCTAAAGCGGTTGAGGATTCAAAAGAGGTGGAACACACCTTACAAGGTATCTCAGCATCGGTGAGCGAGATCTTTAGCATGACTGAGCAGATCGCAACCGCTACCGAAGAGCAAGCGGTAGTGACTCAAGATATTGCTCAAAACGTCATGGCAGTAGAGCAGAAGTCGACAGAATCTACGACAGGTGCAACGCAAATAGCTGCAACAGCCAAAGAACAAGCTCAGTTAGCAGCTTCATTGAAAGATATTGCGAGTACGTTTAAGAGCTAACTAGCAAGCACTCCAATAAGAAGTAAAATGCCCGTTAGTCTCTACTTTTAATAGCAGGACTAACGGGCTATTTGTATCTGCTGTCTTCTAAATGGCAACAGATAGTCCATTCAATGGGGATCTACCCCATAAACCAAGACACGAAAATCAACGCACCAAAACCAAATGTCGCCATTAATGCCGTGTCGCCACCGGCTGCTGTGTAGCTGCCTTCGGTTTGTAGGTGAGGGAAGTCAGGTCTGCGAACCTTAACTACCATTGCGAGTGGGCCCCAGATAGCTAGGAACACCAGCACCATACCTGCATAGTCCAGCATGCTTACAAACTGGCTAGCGAACAGCTCAGCTAATACCAAAGGTAAGATGAAGGTTAGCGCATAAGCCAACGCTTTGTTGTTGGTCACCGCATCTTTGTTTTGGTCGTAAAGCGCCATCGACACGCCGAGGAAAGAAGTCACCAAGGCTAGAGCAGAGAACAGAGCGATCACCACTTTCAACCAAGCAGATTGGCCGCTGAACGCAGAGATCAACTCAGAGATATTGTGGAACTGGCTTATCGCGTCTGTGCCAAGGTTGCCGATAATCGCGAATAACCAAGTCAGGTAGCAAATTAATGGAATCACTGAGCCAAGCAGAATCATATTGCGGATCTGCTTTTGAGTCGCTTCACGGTTGTAGATCACCAGTGATGGGATCACCACCATAGAGGCAAAGCTGGTAAAGATAACCGCGCTGTATTGCACCACATCATTGGCTGTGTATTGGCTGGTTTGAGTAAGGTAATCAAGGCGAATGTTGCTAAACAACGACGCGATAACGATAAACAGCATCACGACCATCAAGATGAATAGCCCGCGATTCAGTTTGTCGATATAAGACTTGCCCGAGACGACGATAGCACCCATCAATAGGCTGAAAATGGTATACGCAACGGATGCTGATACATCGACACCAACGTCGAGCAGTAGCTTATGAATGATGTCACCGACACCCAAGATATAAGCGATCAACATGCATACTAGCAACAGGTAAAAGAGTGCATTGATAAAGTGTTTACCTTTGCTGCCCAGAGTGAGGTAAGCAACACTGCTCATGCCACTGTTGTCTTTAGTTTTAGTGCATGCTTCTGCCAGGAGGAGTGCAGAGTATGTGGTGCCGATAAAGATAAGTAGCATCAGCACTGAGCTGATCATGAAGCCAAATTGGGCCAACACCATGGGAATAGCGAGCATGCCAGCCCCTAATGCAGTTCCTGACAGAATCAAAGAACTGCCGAATAATTTCATATTCAAGAAAAACAACCTCAAGCGATCCAATTAAATTTTGTTTGGATTGTAAATAATTGTTTCCAAGACTAACAAAATACTCAGTAAAGTTAGGGGTTAATTTCTAATAAATTTTGAATTTTTCTAAAAAATTTAAGCAGGAATTTCTGGTGTATATGTGTGGTTGATTTAAGTATTCACTCGGTGAGTTTATTTATCGTTTAGTTAACGTTCGTCCATTATTGAATGATTTAGAAATTGGCAAAATTCAGTTAAAAAGAAGTATGTTTATGAGCTAATTGTTTTCAATTCATCAAGTTTAATACTTCTCCTTTCCTGAATCCCGTTCAGGCAATGTCGATGACTAACCGTTCTATGGGTAAAAGACACGCTCAGATCGCTCTATCAATTTGAAGGTAAATAGGTAAAGAACGAGAAAAGTGTCGAAAATTCTGTTGACCTGACTACAACTTCATAGTTTATCTTTACTACTGAAATGAGGGAGAAGTGGATGTATCGCATATCTGAATTAGCGGAGCTCGTTGGCCTGAGCCGTTCAACGCTTTTGTACTATGGAAAGTTGGGTTTGATAGAAGCTCAACGCACCAATAATGGTTATCGAAGTTATTCCGAACGCGACTTGCAGCGTGTGAAATTGTTGCAGCAGTTACAAGCGGGTGGACTGACGTTGAAAGAGTGTCAGGCGTGTTTGGATGCCAAGGTTGACCGCTCCTTGTTACAAAACCGACTCGAACAATTGGACGAAGAGATCGCTCAGAAACAGCGTTCGAGAGATCTTTTATCGGCCTTGTTAGGCGAGAGTGGTTTGCAAGATTGGCATGAATCGATGGACAAGGTGGCGCCTGATGCGCATCTCGATTGGCTCATTAAGCAAGGCTTTGATGAGAAGCAAGCACTGCGACTGAAATGGCTTTCAAAAGACATGAACGATCATGACCAGTACATGGCGGATTTTGAGGTGATCTTTGAGGGTTTACAGCGTTTAGGGCCAGGAACAGCGGAAGATACTTTAGCGGCGTTGGTACACGTTTCGGTTTCTCCTAAACGTGTGCTTGAGATCGGTTGTGGTAAAGGTATTGCCACCTCTGTGTTAGCGAAAGCCTTAGTAGAACATCAAGTGGATGTGCAAATAACGGCGGTAGATAATGATCAACCGAGTTTAGATGTTCTGACTCAGCAAGCACAGGTTCTTGGCTTAGAAAGCAACGTCAAAACCGTATGCGCGAGCATGATGGATCTGCCGTTTGAAGCTAAGTCGTTTGACCTAATTTGGTCGGAAGGCAGCGCTTACATCATGGGTGTTGAAAAGGCGCTAAAGCAGTGGCGAAATTTACTCAGTGATGACGGCATATTGGTCGTTAATGATTTGGTGTGGAATACCGAACAACCTAACGAATCGAGCAAAGCGTTCTGGCAGAAAGAGTACCCGGACATGACGACGGTTTCCGAGCGTATTAAACAGGCAAAAGCAGCGGGTTATGAAGTTTTGGATCACTTTGCAATGAGTGACGCTGGTTGGCTTGCGTATTACCAGCCCTTTCAAAAGCGAATAGAAGCGCTTAAAGCAACGATGCCGAACTCAAAAGCGCTCGTCGATTGCTACAATGAAGTTAAACAATTTTTCGATAGCAACACATCAAAGAACGGCTTGGATCAACAGCCTTCGAAAGGTTCTGAACAACGTGATTTTGATTATCAGTTCTTTGTGCTCAAGAAATTAAAGTAAATGAGTAACACCATGAAATTTAGGCAATATAATTCAAATGAAATCGAAACGATCACTCAAGTTTTCACTCAAACCTTTACGGATTCAGAAGGTGAGAACGAAGGTAAAACTTTGGGTGAGCTTGCCAACGATCTTTTAACGACCACAGCTCCGACAGAGCTATTTTGCTTTGTTGTTGAAGATGATTCTAGTGAGTCGGATGCGGATAGTACGATTGTAGGCTCGATTATCTTTACGTCGCTTTCATTTGACGATGAAACCAAGGCATATTTGCTTTCGCCAGTCGCGGTGAGCACTCAGGTGCAAAAGCGTGGTATTGGTCAGCGCCTGATTAACTCCGGTTTGCAGCTCCTAAAAGAGCAGGGTATTGAGCTTGCAGTGACGTACGGTGATCCTAACTACTATTCAAAAGTGGGCTTTGAGCAAATTACCGTTGAGCAAGTCCCTGCGCCCTTTGAATTGAGTTTCTCTCACTGTTGGTTGGCTCAATCGTTGACTGGTGGTGAAATTAAAGTAACAAGTGGCAAGTCGAGCTGTGTTAAAGGCTTGGCCCACGCAGAATATTGGTAGCCGCTTGCAAAAAAATTGAGAAAAAGAGAAAGCCCATCAGGTGTTTGCCTGTTGGGCTTTCTTGTTATGAACGAAGACATTCTTCTGGCTTCAATGTATAAGTTGAACAACTGTTCAAGATAACACTTGAACGATCGTTCTTGTTTGATCTATATTGTTTTTACACCAACGGAGAACATTCATTAATTGCTCCGTGATTGAATAACTTTAGAACCGAAAATTGATAGGGATAGAGCAATGAGCAACTTCAAAATTCACTCAGTAGAATCCGCGCCAGAGCAAAGCCAACCTATTCTTGAGGGCGCTAAAAAGCAGATGGGCAGAGTGCCGGGCTTGTTTGGTGTGTTGGCTGAATCTCCAAACACACTTAAGGCTTACACTCAGCTTCATCAGGCGTTTAGTGACTCATCTTTCGATGCTGAAGAGCTAACGGTTGTTTGGCAAACCATCAACGTTGAACACGAATGCCACTACTGCGTTCCTGCACACACTGGCATTGCACATTCAATGAAGGTTGATCCTGCAATCACCGAAGCACTGCGTAATCGCACAGCTTTACCCACTGAAAAGCTGCAAGCCCTGCATGATTTTACGCTGAGCATGGTACGTAACCGCGGCAATGTGCCTGAAAGTGAAATGGCAGCATTTTTCGAAGCGGGCTACGGTCAGCAACAAGTGCTAGAAGTGATTCTTGGCCTGTCTCAGAAAGTGATCAGTAATTACGTAAACCACGTTGCTAAAACGCCAGTCGACAAAGTTTTTGAACAGTTCGCTTGGCAAGGGTAATCGTATTTAACTAACCATCGTATTTAAGCAACTCAAGATATGATAATGATGAAAGCCCCACTCAGTTGAATGGGGCTTTGTTGTTTTGGTCTAAATGGTAATTAGAAAGGTAACCTAACGCACGTGCTTAGCGATTATCTTCGCTAGTGTCACAACCCCTTCTTTCCACTCTTTGCTCTCTTCAATGTTGGCAACAGTAAAGCGCAAGCAGTGTTTATATTGGTCGTTGGTGCCAAATACTGTTCCGGGTAAAATCCCCAACTTATGCTTTAAACAGTCTTGATAGACCGCGTAGCTATCGACCGATTCAGGCAGTGTTATCCAGTTTAAAAAAGAGCCTTCCGGTTTTGATAGGTGGTATTGCCCGACAAGGTGTGGGTGGCTATCTAGTGCTTGTATTAACAGGCTTTGGAATTGCTTTTGGTTGGTTTGGTAGAGCCGTTTCATTTTGGATAAGTGGCTGCGATATTTACCGGTAGTGAGGAATTGCCCCACCGCGGATTGCATCAGGTTTGAGCTGCCCATGTTGTCGCATAAAAGGTACTTTTCGACTAAAGGTTGGTAGCGACCCGATAGTAACCAGCCGATTCGCAAGCGTGAGTCTAAGGTTTTAGACAATGAATTGACGTAGATGACTCTATCTTGGTCATCAAGCTCTTTGAGGCTAGCGATTGGTGTATCGAATGCCAAGCTACCGAACACATCGTCTTCGATAATTGGCAAACATCCGGTGATCTCCAGTAATGCTTTTCGATTCGCCAATGGCATTCTTGAGCCGGTTGGGTTGGTAAAGTTTGGTGTTAGCAGTAAGGTTTTCACTTCCCATTTATCCAGTGCACTTTGTAGCGAAGGAATGTCAATACCGTGGCTAACGCTGCTTGGTATTTCAAGGGCTTGTAAGCCAAGCGATTCAAGTAAAAGTAGATTACCGAAATAACAGGGCGACTCGACCGCCACGATGTCGCCGGGCTTGGTGAGCGCACGCAAAGCTAGACTGATCGCCTGTTGAGCACCATGAGTAATTGCAATCTCTTTCGATCCCGCAGGCACACCAAGATCATGAGTGATCTTTAACAATTGCTTTACTAATTGCTCGTCGCCGGGGGGTAATTGGTAATAACCGGGAAGCTGAGTTTGTAATCGACTGTGACGGCCAATCTCGGCATACAAGCTACGAATCGCAGGATTGTTGATGTTCGGGTGCGCGGAGCCTGCCAACAGTTTCAGGCGACCTTTTGGACGAGAGAGTACCGATTTGGTGACAGACAACAGATCGACTTTTTGAGGTTGGCTTGATGCATCCCAGCTGGTGGTGTTCGGTGCTTTCACGCGATAGCCAGATTTAGGTACTGAATAAACCCAGCCTGTGGCTTCCAGTTCTTGATAGGCGCGAATTACGGTATTTTTGCTTACGCCAAGCTGTTCGCTTAACTGGCGGATCGAGGGAAGGCGATCGTCTGGATGAAAGAGCCCCTTATCGATCTGAGCCTTAATATGTTGTTCGGTAGCAAGGTATTTATTGCCGCTGAGTTCTGCTTCCACGTTTTTCTCCCTCGTTGCTCACTCTCAATCTGTAACCATTCAAAGTGTTATATCTGTATCTTTATTAGTTATCTGTACCCAACTAAGGTAACAGCATTGATGAAGAGTTGACCAGAGGTTTGTAATGCTGATTAAAATGATTCCGTTTGTGTTTGTAATATTGTGGTCGTCAGGTTTTGTCGGCGCACGTCTTGGTGTGGAATACGCGGAACCCGCAACATTACTTTCATTGAGGATGGTAGCCAACGTGGCGCTGTTCTTGGTTTTGATTGCAATCCTTAAGCGTCGTATTCCTCGTGGTCGAGCATTCTTCCACGCAAGTGTGGTTGGCATCTTGATTCATGGTTTCTACCTTGGTGGCACCTATCTGGCGATTGATATAGGTATGCCCGCCGGGTTGAGTTCTCTACTTGTTGGCTTACAACCGATTCTTACCGCATTGATTATGATCAGCTGTACTTCTCAGCGTTTTAATTTTGCACAGTGGTTGGGGTTAGCGCTTGGTTTTGCGGGTATTAGTTTGGTGTTGATGGGCAATATTGAATGGCAGTCAGACGACCAAAAAGGCTTGGCAACGTTATTGTGTTTGGTTTCATTGGTGGGTATTACCTGCGGCACTTTGTATCAGAAGCGCTTCTGTCAGGGGACAGATATGGTCGGCGGTGCGATGGTGCAATATTTGGCTTCTGCCGCGTTGTTTCTGCCGTTCGCAATGCGTTACGAAACTATGCAAGTAAACTGGACGATAGAATTCACGTTGACTCTAATTTGGCTGGTGGTCGTTCTGTCTTGTGTTGCCATCCTATTGTTGCTTTACATGGTAGAGCACGGTGCATCTTCAAGTGTGGCTTCGGTCTTTTACTTGGTGCCACCGACGACAGCAATCCAAGCGTGGCTTATTTTCGGTGAGTCGTTCGACATGTATGGCGCGATGGGCTTTGCTTTGTCTGCTGCGGCGGTTTATTTGGTGGTGAAAAAGCCTGAGTTAATTAAGGCTCGTAGGCGAACAGTGTTAGAGCGGTAGTTTGTATACCAAACTCATCCTACTAAAAATCGATGACTAGAAACAAAAAAGAGCCTGAATATTCAGGCTCTTTCTATATAAAATATTGGCTAGCGACTTTTGATTAGCGTTTCATCAAACAAGCGTAAGCCGTTGTAAACGGTGCTTCTTGGTATTGCTTAAGGCCGGTCTCTTTGAACTTCATCATAAGAGGGTTGCGCTTAAGGCTTTCTTTGATTTCAGCTGGAGACACAACGGTTACATCTAGGCCGTCGATTAGCTGAATTGCTGCTTCAAGTTTGAAGCCGAAACCACCGCCAGCAAATTTGCCTTTAGTCTGACGTTGGCGAATTACAACTTTTTCTACTTGGTAATCTTCCATTAACTTTGCAAAAGAGAATTGAAAGTCTTTCATATTCTGTGTGTCGTTTGCGTCGCTAATCGCAACCTTAGAAACTCGGCAATCAGGAATGTTAAATACGCCGTCTGACAGAGAAAGAAGACAGATGACTGCATCGTTACCTTTGATTTCAACACCACAAATTTTCATGTTCTTACCTACTTATTTTAGAGCCCTACATTATGGTGTTATTTCTAACACTTCTCCAGTATTTGCGCGTATCAGCAGCAAATAAGTCTAAATCAGAGAGTATTTTAGTCGCCGAAAGTTAACCTTTGATTGAAAAAACATCACACGAATTTACGGTATCGTTTTCTATGAGATGAAGCTCACAAAAGCTTAGCGGGATTTTATATGTGTGCTGTATATTGCGCGCGCACCCCTATTTGAAGTGTGGTTATTAATCCCAATGAATATCAATAATCTTTCGATTAAGAGTAAAATCGCGATCCCGCTGTTGGTGATTGTGATTGTTTTTTCTACCGTTACTGTGCTCAACGTTATCAGATCAAATGCTCAAGCTGCGATTAATAATGAGCTCAATAATGTGGTTCAGCCCGTGTTAGACAATTTGGAAGATGGGTATCGTGACATTTATCAAGTTATCGCTTCTGCTCAAGGTCTATTACTCTCGAAAGACCAAGCGGCGATTGAGTACCAAAAATTTGAATTTAAAGACAACGCTTACAAAGCGGTTCCTCGTTTTGAAAGTGTCGAAACCTTGTATCAAGCGGGCGTGTTGGATCCATCTTCACGTGGCGAGTTATCAAAGCTTGTTAACGCGATGAGCAAGTGGGTGGCACTGCACGAGCCAATGTTCGCTGATCCGGCAAACGCAGACCAATACAATATTGATTACTCACCAGCGCTTGACGCAGAGTTTGCGATCATTCGTACTCAATTGCGCGATATCCGAACTCTGATCGAATTGAAACAGAAAGAGCTTCGCCAGCAAGCCGATGACTCTATTGAATCAAGCAAGTTGATCATTGAAGTGGATATGGCAGTTGCTGTTTTTGCCGCGCTTTTTGCTATGTGGTTATCGAATCGCTTTATCGTTCAGCCAATCCAGAACGTAGAGAAAGCGATGAATGAGATCGCATCGGGCGACGGTAACTTGTCTCAACGTATGGAGGTCGAAGGTAATGACGAGATCGCTCGTTTGAGTTCTGCTTTCAACCAGTTTGTTGGCAAGATCCATGTCACCGTGGAGCAAGTTATTCTCACATCGAACGCAGTACGTGGCGAGATGGAAAACATCAAATCACTCACGCAAAGTGTTGCTGAATTCTCGTCTAATCAACAGCGAGAAAGTGAAGTGGTCGCGGCTGCAGTTCATGAAATGCAAGCAACCAGTGAAGTGGTGAGTGGTAACGCATTAGATGCGGCAACCGCAAGTAACGTTGCAAACCATGAAGTGGAATCGGCCGATACTACGCTTGGCTTAACTGTTACTTCGATTGAACGCCTTGCGCAAGATATCGAGAACGCGGGCGGTGTTGTTCAAGAGCTGGACACAGACGTGAAGAACATTGCCTCAATCCTTGGTGTGATCAAAGGCATTGCAGAGCAAACCAACCTACTTGCTTTGAATGCGGCTATTGAAGCGGCACGAGCGGGTGAACAAGGCCGTGGCTTTGCGGTTGTGGCTGATGAAGTTCGAGCGCTTGCGAGTAAAACTCAAGACAGCACTGGCGAAATCCAATCAATGATTGAACGCTTAGAAGTGGGTGCTAAACACGCGGTTGGTGTGATGACTGAAAGCAAAGTGAGTGGCGAGAAAACCATTGTTCAAGCAGGAACTGCAGCATCTTCATTGAGTGAGATTCGTAACTCAATTGGCAAGATGAATGACATGAACACACAAATTGCTACGGCGGCTTCGCAACAGTCTCAAGTGTCTGAAGAAGTGAATAAGAATGTTCAACGCATCGCTGAAAGCACCATGCAAATGGTTGAGATGGCAAGCAGCGCAGAAAATGCATGTATGGCATTGGCTGAACAGTGTGAAGCGCTAGATAGCCTTGTGTCTCAGTTTGAAGTGTAATTTTCAAAATTAGACAGACGAATATGAGCTGATAATGGTTGCTCGTATTGAGTCCCATTAATCAGCGGTGAACGACAAAAAAGCCCGCACTCTATGAGTGCGGGCTTTCTTTTTGACTAGGTGATCAGTCTTTTGACTAGGTGATCAGTTTTTAGACCTGATCAATCTCTCAGTGTTAGCTGCTAAGACCGTCTTTGTATGTGTAACGGTAGTCCACTTTTACGTTCGCTTGGTAGTGGATGTCGCCGTTCATGTTAGTGATCTTTTTCACTTCCATATTTGCATCATCAATCTTGAACGAATCGTATTTGGTTGTCTGTTGGAACTGTGGCAGTTCTCTTGAAAGCTCAAGAGGTGTTTTTGCGCGTAACTCATCCATAAGGTTGGTGCCTGCATCGTATGCTTCGACTTCACTAGCATATGTGTCAGATTTTAGCGTTGTTTCTTGAATTGTTGTTTTAGTTGCTGCAAACGCAGTGGTGCTGAGTACAAGAGTTGATGCAAGTATGATTAACTTCTTCAAAGGGATACCTTACTTTGTTGTACCAGTGTTTTAGAGATTCTCACCCTAGCAATAGGGGATGAGGTTAATGTTAGGACAAAAATATGGTTCTGTAAGGGAATGACTATAGGTGCCGAAGATTAATGTACAGCGCATATCAAGCAAGGTGACACTGATATCTAACTTCAATACACTGTATGGGTAACCAAAGTTCAGCATAAGGTAAAGGCATGGCCAATTGGGAAGGGGTAAGTGAGTTTGTTGCAGTGGCAGAGCGTGAAAGCTTTACTGGTGCGGCGCAGAAGCTCGCTACGTCGGTGGCTCAAATCAGTCGTAGAGTAGCAAACCTCGAAGAACGACTCGCAGTGAAACTGCTCAATCGAACGACTCGAAAGGTGTCTCTTACAGAGGCTGGGCAACTCTATTACCAACAATGTAAGTTGTTGGTCGAAGGTTTAGAAATTGCTGAGCTTGCGGTCACGCAGATGCAATCCACACCCAAAGGCTTACTGAAAGTCACCGCGCCTGTGACTTATGGTGAGCGCCAACTCGCCCCAATACTGCATCAATTCTTAAAGCTTCACCCGCAAGTAGAGCTTGAGCTGATGCTGACCAATCAAAAGCTCGATCTTATCGATTCGGGTGTTGATGTTGCGATTCGTCTTGGCCGCTTAGAAGATTCAAGCTTGGTCGCAAAGAAGTTATCGCAGCGACAGCTTTATGTATGTGCAAGCCCTGAATACATTGAACGCTATGGTGAGCCGCATACGCTCTCTGAATTGAGTCACCATCAATGTTTGGTCGGTGGCTTTGAACATTGGCGCTTCAAAGAGAATAAACGCCCTCGCTCGGTTCGTGTTAATGGACGAATTAGGTGTAACAGTGGCTTAGCCTTATTGGACGCCGCTAAACAGAGCATTGGCTTGGTTCAACTGCCAGAATATTACGTGAGTGAAGATCTAGAGTCGGGAGAGTTGGTCGAAGTGTTATCCGATTATCGAGACGACAAAGAAGGGATCTGGGCGCTTTATCCTCAGAACCGCAACTTATCTTCAAAGGTTCGCCTGCTGGTGGACTTCCTTTCTGAGCAATTGGATTAGTGTATGGCTTAAAACCTCCACCGATAAAAACGGGCTTCAGAATAGAGATTCTGAAGCCCGACGTGTTTTAGGATTAATTATCGTTTGATTACGGCTTACTAGACCGAAAATGTATTAGACGGTGAAGCGATCCACCAAGTGATACAGCTCATTTGCACGACTGTTGAGGTTTTGGCTACCTGTACGGTTTTGATTCGCGAGTTCTGCCGATTGTGAGCTTTGGTCAGAAATCACCACGATGCGTTGAGATATTTCTTGTCCTACAATATTTTGCTGTTCAGTGGCTGTCGCAATAAGCGAGTTCATGTCCATGATAGTATCAATCGACGCTTGGATCTTCGCCAGTGCTTTGGCTGCGGCATTCGCTTCTTCCACGGTTTGCGCACTTCGGTTTTGACTTGAATCCATCGCTTTCACAGCAGCATCTGAGGCAGCTTTAAGTTGCTCAATCATCTTGTGAATGTCGCCAGTGCTTTCTTGAGTACGGCTTGCCAGTTTACGAACCTCATCGGCAACCACAGCAAACCCACGACCTTGTTCGCCTGCACGTGCAGCTTCAATCGCGGCATTCAACGCGAGTAGGTTAGTTTGCTCGGCAATGTCTTGGATGACCGCCAACGAAGAGGAGATATTCTGCACATCACCTTCTAAACGAGACACGACAGTGTTGGCTTCTGATACTTCGCTCGCTAGGCCTGCCACCGAATCTGCAGCGGCGTTTACTATCTGTTGCGCTTCTTTGGCATTGCCCTCTGCAAGTTTAGCGGAATCCGCCGCTTGGCTAGCGTTGCTCGAGATCTCTTGCGCCGTTGTGGTCATTTCAGTCATTGCCGTTGCAACTTGTTCAGTCTCTTCACGTTGCCCAGTAGCAATCTCGTCGACCTGCGCAGCGCGAGAAGACATGCTAGATGTCTCGGCTACGACTTGCTGACCGACATCGCTTACGCTGCGAATGATGGTTTGAAGGCTTGCCACGAAGGCGTTGAAGTTCTCGCTGAGCTTAGTGAACTCAGGCGCTTTAAATGTTTCCATTCGAGCGGTTAAATCGGCTTCGCCACTCGCGAATGCGCTGATTGAACGATCAAACTGCTCGAGTGGTCGCATGATTGTGCGGTTGACGGCAACGGCAAACGCAGCAACTACTAGGGCAATCAAACCACAGAATATAGCGATCGCCGTCAATGAGCTTTGTAACGCGACATTCGAGCTCTCTTTCATCTCTGCGATTACAGCATCGATGTCGTCAGTATAAAAACCTGTGCCTAGCATCAAGTCCCACTGGGGAACGAATATCGAGTAGCTCAGTTTCGGTAGAGCTTCTGATTGACCAAGTTTTGGAAAGTAGTAGGTGGTGAACTCACCAAGCTTTGAGTTCTTGATCAAGTCACGAATCAGGTAGTTGCCTTTTTTGTCTTGCAGGTCGTAGTAGTTTTTACCAATACCATCGTTATTTTGCCCAACAACGACTCGAATACCTTTGGAGTCGTAACCAAAAATATAGCCAGACTCGCCATATTCTAATGTTCTTAATGTTGGTAAGGCTTCTTCTAATGTTGCACCTCTATCCAAAAATGGGCTGATCGAAGAATAGGCCATTTGTAGATACGCTTTGAGTTCCTTTTCTTTCATCGCCATCATATTGCTACGCGTCGATTCAACTTGCTGTGCGGTTAGCTCGGTGCTCTTCATATACGTCACGCTCATCATGCCGATTGCCATAAGTAGCAACGGAATGAAAGAGAGAATATAAAGGCGGTTTTTGATGGTTAGGGTCATGTCACGCTTCCTGTGTGATTATCTCATGCAATTTTCAACACATTATTAATGTGGTTTTAAAATGTAAATGGACTTGTTGTTGAATTGTTATCCAGAAATGTTTTTGTTTTATAAACATGATGGCGGTTAGATTTTTGATGTTAGAAGCCTTGCAACTAGGGGCTTAATGATAAAAAGAGCGGTTTGTTACGATGCTTTTGAATTTGGCGCTGCTTTGGTAGAATGCGACGCTTTGTAGCACCCTGCTATGTCTATTCGTTAAGTGAGAAAGATTCATGAACAAAAGCCATGTGACTATTGGTTTAACTAACCCAAAGAGCCCGACAAACGTTGGTGCTGTTATGCGCGCGGCTGGTTGTTACCAAGTCGACGAAGTTAAATACACAGGGCAACGCTACGAAAAAGCCGCTAAATTTCATACCGATACTAAGAGTGCTGCGCGTACTATCCCACTAACGGGTGTCGAGTCGTTTTTGGATAACCTTGATTCAGAAACGAAAATTGTTTGTGTAGAACTCGCTGAGGGTGCAACACCACTGCCGCGTTTTAAACACCCAGAAAATGCCATCTATATCTTTGGCCCTGAAGACGGTTCTATTTCTCAAGATGTCGCCGACAGAGCAGATCATGTTGTTTATGTACCAACAGTAGGCTGCATGAACTTGGCTGCGACAGTTAACGTGCTGCTTTACGATCGTCTTGCTAAATCTGATGAAATGGATGAGAGCAACGAACTGATTAAGAATAGCCGTGATAACCGTAACCATCTGCTAATCAAAGAAAAGTAATTCTCTGCTTCTAGTGTTATCTATCCCGTACGCAATCGGATATTATCTTGAGTTCATCACCAGATAATTGAAGGGTTAGATAACACCATGGAAGACAAGCAATTACTTGCCGCGCTGCAACAACACCCTGTCCTCGATCTGTATCAGTTATTCCAAGAAGTTGGTCAAAACTGCTCTCTGTATGCATTACTAGAGAGGTTATCTTCCCTTAAAGAACATCATCAACTGAGCACACGTCTTAGTCCTTTTAAACCGCATATCGAAGGGTTGTTGGCTCAATTTGATAGTACCACGCCAGATAGTGACATTCTCAAAGCGGTTGCTCTTCAGTCTGAGATTCAACAACGAGGCCACAGCATGAGCCGTTACATCATGACATCAGATAACCATCGCCATTTTTCCCCAAGTGCAGACCTAGTCATGTTTGGTGATTCGATCACCGAATGGGCCCCGTGGGCGGATATCTTTCGCGATGTTTCGATGGT
Source organism: Vibrio sp. 10N.222.55.A1 (assembly GCF_041473835.1). Lineage (NCBI taxonomy): Bacteria > Pseudomonadati > Pseudomonadota > Gammaproteobacteria > Vibrionales > Vibrionaceae > Vibrio > Vibrio sp. 10N.222.55.A1. The sequence continues at coordinate 116,550 of NZ_JBFRSX010000011.1, forward strand.
CAACCGTGGCTTAGCGGGTGACACCACAACTGGCATGTTGCGCCGTATTGATACCACGTTGAATGTGAAGCCAAAGCTGGTGTGTTTTATGGCAGGGATAAACGATTTAGCTCAGGGTTATGATGTCGACCATATCTACCAGAACTACATTGATATGCTTAAGGTGTGGCAAGAAAATGAGATTCGCATATTGGTGCAATCAACGCTTTATGTTGGCTCTAAACTGCAAGGTTTAAATCCGTCGGTTGAACTGCTCAATAGCAAGCTAAGCGAGTACTGTACACAGCAAGGCATTGCGTTCTTAGATGTGAATTCAGTATTGTCACCTAATAAGCTGTTGTCGAACGAGTACTCGTGTGATGATCTGCATTTGAATGCGAAGGCTTATCAAACTTGGGCTGAGATACTTCAACCTACGATAGCTGAGCTACTAAAATAGACTCACGCAAAACGCTAGCTAGACCGATAAACAGCTTAGCTAATACAAGAAAAGCCAAACCCTAGATTTGTTTCGCGAACCATAAGGACATCAATGTGAACCTAAGACAATTGGAAGTCTTTTACGCCATTATGCAGACCGGAACCGTATCTGGAGCCGCGCGCAGCTTGCATGTGTCGCAACCAAACGTGACCCGTATTTTGGCGCACACGGAGCAACAACTTGGGTTTGGCTTATTCGAACGAGTTAAAGGGCGGTTGGTGCCAACGGTTGAGGCAAAAACCTTACTGCCAGAAGCGGAAAAGGTGTATCAGCAATTGGGGCAATTTCGATCTCTGACCAACAAAGTGAAGCAAGGCCATCAGCATTTACGCATTGGTGCGCCGCCGATACTGGCGACTAAATTACTAACTCAGGTAATAGCCCAAATGTCTCGGGAACAAGAGCTCTCTTTTGAGTTGCTGACTGCAAACCGTGATGAGCTGTGTGCTGGGTTATTAAAGCATGAGCTTGATATTGCTATCGCGTTTGGCGATGAAGCACCGCCTGCGATATTAAGTGAAACGCTATTAACCGAATCACTAAAGGTTTTGGTTCCTTCCAATACGGTTGATCATTTCCCCGCGGAATTAACGTTAGATGATCTGATCAATTATCCGCTGCCAATCATCGGGCTCGATAGCCGCGATCCATTAGGCCTCCTGTTACATCAACGCCTTATTGCACGTGAGCAGCATTATCACCACCCGATATCTGTACGTGGGTATAGCGCCGCTGCGGAACTGGTCAAGCACCAAGCGGGGTTTGCGATTGTTGATCCGTGGACGGCAGAGCAATATCAAAATGACGATGCGGTCTGTGTGTTGCCGCTTCAACCAGACATCCAATTTTCGGTATCGATGCTTTGCGCAGAGCACACCCCTCAGTCGATTTCCGTTAAGCAATTTATCGCTTCATTGAAAATCCATACTCACCCTATAACTTAAGGTTATAGGCTCGCCATAAATAGGCATTCGGCAGCTTCGAAGTTCTTAATTAAAGTAAACCCATACAAGGGCTTATTAATTAGGAATACTCATGTCGATCGCTCAACCTTACCTTCTTTTTCTTGGGGATGTTACCGACCCACTTGCAGCAAAAACAGCTCGTGGTATTCACCAATGGCGACCAGAAATTTGCCTAGGTCAGCTTCGTTTAACAGACGATACTGTTTCACTTGGCTTAACGGACATGACCTTACAAGAGGCGCAAACACGGGGCGCGAAAACGCTAGTGATTGGCACGGCAAACCCAGGTGGTGTTATTCCTGACTCTTGGCAACCAACCATAATGGCAGCTGCAGAAATGGGATTTGAGATTGCATCGGGTATGCACCAGCGCTTGAATGAATTTTCACCGCTTGCTGACATGCAACAGCGAGGATTGACTAAGCTTCATGATGTACGCCATTTTGATGGTGATCTAAAGGTTGGTAACGGTAAGCTTCGTCAAGGTAAGCGCCTGCTTACTGTCGGAACTGATTGCTCAGTAGGCAAAATGTTCTCGGCATTAGCGATTGAAAAGTCGCTTAAACAAGCGGGAACATCCGCTCAGTTTAAAGCGACAGGGCAGACAGGTATTTTGATTGAAGGCAGCGGTATTTCGATTGATGCGGTGGTTGCGGATTTTATTTCTGGCGCAGTTGAAGCGATTAGCCCTGATTTTACCGACCACGATTGGGACATCATTGAAGGGCAAGGCTCTTTGTTCAACCCTTCGTTTGCAGGCGTGAGTTTGGGTCTTTTACATGGCGCACAAGCTGATGCCTTAGTGCTGTGTCATGAAGTTGGGCGACCACATATTCGTAACCTTCCTCATGCTAAATTACCAAGCATAGGACAGACGATTGAAGCCAACTTGCAAGCGGCGCGACTGACTAATCCAGACGCGAAGCTGGTGGGTATCTGCTTGAACACGTCGGCGATTAGCATTGAAGAGGCTGAGACATTGTGCCAAGAATGGACCACACTCTATCAAGTGCCAGTGACGGACCCAGTGCGCTTTGGTGTACAACACATTACTGATCATTTGCGACATTCACTTTAACGACTTCATCATTTCTACGTTTCCATTTGTTAAAGTGAACATCAACCGAGTGAAATTATGAAGATTACAGCTGACCCCATTATTATCGCGATGCAAACGCCTTTTCGCATCTCTCGTGGCAGTCGAACTGAGTGTCACGTTGTTCGTGTTTACATTGAACATGGTGGCAAACGTGCTCAGGGCGAATGCACGCCTTACCCACGATACGGCGAGTCATCGGAGTCTGTGTTAGCGCAAATCCAACAAGCGTCTAGCGCACTTGAAGCTATGTTTGAACGAGGCGTTACTGATCCGGCAGAGCTAAGAGATCATCTTCAGTCTTTATTGACCGGAGGGGCAGCGCGCAATGCGGTCGATTGTGCGCTTTGGGATTTTGAAGCTCAGCAGAACGACCAGACGTTTCCGAATAGCTTGTTTGAGTTGCCTGCTCAAATCGTGACTGCAATGACAGTCTCGATTGGCACGCCAGAAGCCATGGCGACTCAGGCTCGAGACTATGTCGCGAATGGTGCGAAACTTCTGAAAGTGAAGCTTGACGGCGAGCAGGTGGTAGAGCGTGTTCGGGCGGTACGAGAAGCTGCGGCAGATGTTCAAATTGTATTGGATGCGAATGAAGCGTGGACAGGATTGAATCTCGAAGAGTTGTTCAATCAACTGGTAGAATTTGATATTGCGATGATCGAGCAGCCGTTACCCCAACAGCACGATGCCTCATTGGCGCACATCAAGCACCCGATACCACTGTGTGCTGATGAAAGCTGTCATACCACTTCGCAACTTTCATCTTTGTTAGGCAAATATGAAATGGTCAACATCAAGCTCGATAAAACAGGTGGTTTGACCGAAGCATTGGTACTTGCTGAAGAAGCTCAAAGGCTAGGATTTACGCTGATGTCGGGTTGTATGCTCGGTACATCGCTGGCGATGCGTGCAGCTCTGCCTATCGCCGTTCAATCTGAAATCGTCGACCTCGATGGCCCAGTCTTACTTGGTCAAGATGTAGCACCATCACTGACTTATCGAGATGGGATGATTATTCTCTAAGTTCGTTGAGCCCGTTTAATCGATGGACATGACATGAATGAAATCGTATGAGTGAAAACTTGTGCGATTTTTGCTTCAAAGTCTGAGCGATTATCTAAATTACTTCACTTTTAAGCCTCAGCAGCGCATCCACAAATTCTGCAAACCCATAGCCACCAGGCTGCGACATGACCCTGCTTGGATGGTGCTCTAGCTTATCCCAATAATGTTGAATGTTTGCCACGCCAACGGTAAGTGGAAGTGATTCGAACATCTGCTGATCATTCATTGAATCGCCGACATAGCAGGCTTGATTGTGGATTTGCTCAAGCGATAAGCCTTTATTAGCCAGGAAACGGTGCACGGCGTTTTTCTTTGAGTGTTCGCCGTACCAAGCGTTGATATGAATCGAACTTGCCGTCGCGTGTGCGCCTAAAGCGTGTATTCTTTCGAGTACCGCTTGAACAGTTTCAGGGTCAACAGGCTTACGGTTTTGGCCGATATCAATCGCGACCTCACACAAGCGGTAAGATTGATCCAAAGTTAGCGATAGGTCGGGGTAACTCAACAAGATCGCTTCAACTTCTTGTTTTAGCTTAGCTTGGTTCTTACGCACTTGTTCTAGCGGTGTTTCAGATGAGAGTTGTAATGCATCATCTTGCTTCTCTAGTAAGAAGGCGCCGTTTTCTCCAAGCACGGCATCGACAGGCCAGAGCTGCGCAATATGGTCACACCAACCAGCACAGGCTCCCGTTACAGCGACCACTTTGATTCCATTGTCTCTCAGCTTTTGTAACACAATCAGGGTTTCTGGAGGGAGTGAACCTTGCCAAGTGAGCGTGTCATCGACGTCGGTTAATACCCATTCGATGTGCTTCCAGTTGTTGTCTAGTTGGTGTTCCATTAAAACTCACTTATTCCATGGATTGTTTTACACAGAGCGTATTAATTCAGCCCAATGTAGAATTAGAAGCTAACGTGATTAGAAAATACAGTGTTTAGCAAAATCGCCCGCTTCATTAGCCGTCCAGTCACCTTTAGGCTTTTCTTTCATATCCGCACACCAAGCTTCACTGCCAACCTCGGTACAAGCCATTAATTGAGTAGCAAGGAAAAGTATCAACGCGATTTTCTTCATAATAAACATTCCGTTGTGGTCTAAATTTCTGCTTATAACTGTATCAAATACCACAAGTGATTGTTATAGCTGCTAAGAACTTAAGGGCGTTAATAATGATGTGGGGTTGAGCTGAATTCGAGAGACGGTAAAGAAGGGAAGGTTTGCTTGGCTTTAAGATCGAAAAAGCCAGCAACATGTGCTGGCTTTGAAATTCTTAATAAGTGTCTATTCGTTATTTCGCTTTAACTACTTATCGATTTATACCAATTTCATCTCTTGGATGATGTCCGAAGCAATCTCTGGCTTCGTGCTTGTTGGTTTCTCGTGTAGGTCGGCTTTCAATTGTCCCTTACGGTTACTTAGGCCCGCTTCAAGTTTCTTAAGTGCTGCAGCGATAGCTGGGTACATAACATCGTCTGTCGATTTTGCTGTTACTCGTACACCTTCGTAGTTGGTGAATACTTCAACCTGATGTTGACCGTGTTCTTTAGTAATGATGATGTCGCAACTGATCAGTGATGGGAAATGGTTAGATATCTTCTCGAATTTACCTTCGATGTCTTTGCGTGACTCGTCGTTAATTGATACATGATGTGTTTGAACATTTATTTTCATAAATCATACCTTTCCAATGACTGTGTCATTTAAACGTAGCAAACATCGCATAGATTAACCAACTGAGAATTAGCACATGTGTGATTGACTTCAGTGTTATCAAATATTCTCTTGTTACTCCCTTGAAAGTCCGATGAACTGATCGCATATTATGTTTCGTGTTTTAAAGACATGTTCAAAAAAACTCCATCCTTGATAATTTGCGCTAACCTACAGCGAATTCCCAGTGAATCTCTCTTTATCGGTTTTATAATTCCGAACTTGTCACTCCATTGATTTTCTTTCCAGCTCACTCACTTTTTCTTCTTTGATTAAAAACTCAGCTTAAGTTACTAATTTATAGACACTCAACTGCCCACTCCATATTGAAGTGAAACTCTCCTGCTGTGAGTTGAGACTCGGGTATGGTAATGCGTGCTCGAATATCGACTTCTTTATTGGATGCCAGTTGATCGACAGGAAATTCGACGCCCTGACGCCAATAATTAATGTCACCTTCATAACGAACCGGCGTTTCGACTTTGAATCGCACAAGTTCTGAAATGCGAGACTCATCAATTGAGCCTAGATCAATATGTTGCAGTTTGAGCAACAATCGAGAATCTTTGCGATTGGACTCAAGCTTAAGCGTTATCGCTCGGCCATCGTATTCTCGGCCACTGAATTTAAGCCGTTTAAGCGTATTAAAACCATCAAAGCCATTAAGATTGATGCAGAAATGCTGGAGCTGTTAGGCAGTGAAGATGGCAACACGGCGATGATCAAAGTGAGCTGGGATGAGAAGGGAATGAAGGTCTATAAGGATGGCTACTTAGCGGATTATGAGTACGGGATTGCCCCTCATGAGATGCAAGAAAACTACGAATTAGCACCTAAGTAACTCGATTCGATTGCAGAAAAGCGCCTTACTTATTAGTGGGCGCTTTTCTTTTGCTCACCAAAGCATGACGAAACTCACACTTTTCTGACAATTAATGACTCGTTATGCTAGTATGCGCCGCTTGTCTTTGTAATTGATAAAAAACGCATTACCCAAACAGTCTTTTTCTGTTTATCTGCTTGTAATGACCTCATTCAGTTTGGCCTGACTTGGCCGAACATCTGCATTTTGCTCGGACGCAAAGAGAGTAGTTCTCACTACTTCACTATGTACATTTGAGAGCACCATCTATCAAAGGCCTTTTAGAAACAGCCTAGTTAGCGTGAACTATGTTCTGCGTGAAGGGTTTCGTTTTTCCAAAAATCCCTCCGGCGGCTAAGTGAACCTTAGTTGCTGACAAATAAGGAGTCTATATGACGACTACGGTATCTACATCCGTACCTACATCTCAAGCTGCTAACGCAGCGCCCACAGAGAAAGAAGTAAACCACCCGTTTCTCTCTTTGGTTATCATGGTGATCGTTGCTGCAATTGCAACTTACTTCATCCCTGCTGGTGAATTCGAGCGAGTGGTCATGAATGGCCGCACGGTTATCGACCCAGACAGCTACACACAATTGACCAGCAACCCAACAACATTAGCCTCTTTTTTCGAATCATTTTTTAAAGGCTTCAAATCCGCTTCTGGCGTGATGGGCGTTGTGGTATTTGTGGGTGGTGCTTTTGGCATTATCAAACACATGGGTCTGTTAGACGCATCCGTTGTTGCACTAACTACTAAGCTAAAGAAGCAAGGCTTATACGTGATTGCGCCTGTGATCATGACGGCGATCTTCTTCAACGTTACCTTCACCGGTATGCGTGAACTTGATGTCATTTTTATCTCTTTGATGATCCCGATCTGTATCAAGCTTGGCTATGACGCGATTACGGCACTTGGCGTTGTTTTACTGGCAAGTTGTGCCGGTTTCGCGGCCGCTTTGGCTAACCCATTCTTTACGGGTATTGCACACACTATCGCTGAACTGCCTATGTATTCAGGCATGTGGTACCGCTTTATTGTTGGTATGTTCATGTTGTTAACGGGTGCATGGTATGTGCTTAACTACGCGCGCAAAGTTAAGCAAGATCCGACCAAAGGCTTGTTACACGGCACGGGTTACCACTATGAATCAAATGTTGAAGCGAAAACACTGACCACACGTGAAAAGCTTGCGGGCATCGCGTTCTTGGGCGTATTCGCATACATGATCTTCGGCACGTTGACGATGGGGTTCGGCTTCACCGAGATTGCGGGTGCATTCGTGGCGATGGCTATTATTCCGGGTTTGGTGGCGGGTTTATCTCCGAACAAGATCTGTGAGTATTGGACCAAAGGTGTTAGCGACGTATTGATCGCGGTACTGATCATCTTTTTTGCTCGTTCAGTGCTAACCATTATGGAAGACGCGAAGATTGTTGATTCTATTATCTTCTATCTTGCACAGATCATTTCTGGTAGCTCTAAACTTGTGGCAGCAGCAGGGATCTACTTCTCGCAGGCTGCGATCAACCTGTTCATTCCATCGGGCAGTGGCCAAGCGGTGATCACCATGCCAATCATTATTCCGTTGGCAGATATTGGTGAAGTGACTCGTCAAGTGGCGGCACTGGCTTCTCAATTGGGTGATGGTATTTCTAACTATATTTACCCAACCAATGGTGGCTTGTTGGCGGTATTGGCTATAGCAAAAGTACCTTACACCAAGTGGGTTCGTTTCTTCTTACCACTGTTCTTGTTCTGGTCGGTAGGCGCTTTGGTTTCTGTTGTGATTGCTCAAATGATTGAGTTAGGGCCTTTCTAAGGTTTCTGTTTAATCGAATACATGGACAGTTAAGGCTTAACTGAAGCTGTGTGAGTAAATAAGAAGGCAGCGAATTCGCTGCCTTTTTTCGTTTAAAGAAAAGCTATTCCAACGTTAAAGGTTACTCTTCAAATTGGTAAGAAGAGGGCACCACAATCACGCCTTGTTTTGATATGTGGAAGCGTTTCGCATCGGCAAGGCCATCAAGACCGATCTGGGTTCCGTCAGGCACCTTAACGTTCTTGTCGATGATGCAGTTTTGTATGTGGCAATTTTTTCCAATCTCAACATCTTCAAACAGAATACTATCAATCACAATCGCGGCATTGCTGACTTTCACTTTCGGGAAGAAGATTGAGTTTTGCGCCGAGCCGCCTTCAATTACAACGCCATTCGCTATCATCGAGTTGATGAATATTCCTTGATTACCTTCAACTGAAGCAATGGTTCGTGCGGGTGGCAGCTGCGGTTCGTAAGTACGAATCGCCCAATCAGGTTGATATAAATCGATAGGCGAAGCTGGCTTTAACAGGTCCATATTCGATTGGTAATAAGAGTCGATAGTACCAACATCTCTCCAGTACGCATCTTGGGTCACTCGGCCTTCTTCATCCCCAAACTTGTATGCGTAAACACTGTTGTTGCCGACCAACTTAGGAATAATGTCTTTACCAAAATCGTGGCTTGAGTTCGGATCTTCGGCGTCCGCCAGTAGCGCTTGTGTTAGCACTTCTTTATCGAAGATATAAATACCCATTGAAGCCATGCTTCGTGTTGGTCTTCCGGGTACGCATGCAGGGTAGCGTGGTTTTTCTGTGAAGTTACTTATTTGATGCGCTTCGTTAATTTCCATAACGCCAAACTCTTTGGCTTCGTCAATCGACACTTCCATACAAGCCACGGTTAAGTCGGCTTCATTCTGTTTATGTTGTTTGAGCATTGGCGCGTAGTCCATACGATATATATGGTCGCCTGACAACACCACCACATGCTTCGCTTCACTGCGAGAGAGCAAATACAAGTTTTGATAAATGGCGTCGGCAGTACCGCTGTACCAGCTATCACCTGTTCGCATTTGTGGGGGGACATTGGTGATGTATTCGCCAAGCTCGGGGTTAAGCACCGACCAACCATCTCGTAAATGTTTTTGTAAAGAGTGAGATTTGTATTGAGTCAGCACTAAAATTTGACGAAGCCCTGAGTGCAGGCAGTTCGCTAGAGTGAAATCGATGATTCGATATTTGCCACCAAAGGGTACCGCAGGTTTTGCACGGTTATCAGTGAGAGGGGAAAGCCGAGAGCCAACACCGCCGGCCAGAACGATTGTTAGAGTGTCTTGCATGATCAGAACCTCAATGTATTTATGATTATGAACATAGACTTGCAAGCACTAAGCCAAATGTAACTCATTGAATATTATACGAGGCGAGATTGATTCTTGTTGTTCTGCACCAAAATGATGCACGTGAGATATTGGCTTGCTCTATTTTGATCCAAAAAAGATCCGAATAGAGTGAATTGATTGGATTAAAAAAATGACGCACGGAAAAGCTGCATTACAAAACTGTCAATAAAATGAAGGAATAAAGTGATCGGGTCGATATAAATTTACATAAATAATCACAACTTTTCACAAATTGATTTCCATCAATAAAGTAGGGTTATTCTATGATACCTTGCACGCAAAATAAGAAATGATTACTCATTCACCAACAAAGATTAAGCCCCCAAAAGGAAATTATAATGAAAAAAACAGTATGTGGTATTGCGGTTATTGCGGCTCTTATGTCAACCAACGTTCTTGCTCATAAAGAAGGTGATTTCATCATCCGTGCAGGTGCAGCAATGGTATCTCCTAACGATAGCAGTGGAGATGTTCTGGAGACATCGGGGTCAAAATTTGGTGTGGATTCAAACACCCAACTTGGTTTGACATTTGGCTATATGTTTACAGATAACATCAGTCTTGAAATTCTTGCAGCAACGCCATTCTCTCATACAATCTCTACAAATCATGGTGGTCTAGGCGATATCGCTGACACAAAACACCTACCACCTACGCTGATGGTGCAGTACTACTTCGGTGAAGCAAACAGCAAATTCCGTCCTTACGTAGGCGCGGGTATCAACTACACCGTATTTTTCGATGAAGAACTTAATGGTACGGGCAAAGATGCTGGTTTGAGCGACTTGTCTCTTGATGACTCTTGGGGTCTTGCTGCAAACATCGGTATGGACTACATGATCAATGAAGATTGGTTCTTGAACGCATCGGTTTGGTACGCAGATATCGACACTACAGCTAAATACAAAGCGGGTGGTGTTCAGTACTCAACAGACGTTGATATCGACCCATGGGTATTCATGATCGGTGGTGGTTACAACTTCTAACCTACGATTCAGTTTACTAAGGCGCTCAAGCACCAGCCAGCTTGTGCGCCTTTTTTTGTGTGCTTGTTAATGAAATGCTCATTCTAACCCTCTGTTGTTATGGGTAAAAGAAACCGATTGTCGTCACCTATTGTTAACAAAAGGGAAAGATAACTGTCATAAGCGGCCTCTATGATCGCGATTCAAATTATGGAGGATATATGAATCGTAAATTTAATAAGCTGACTTTATTACTACCTATCGCAGTGAGTTCCGCTCTGGCTGGATGTTCTCAGTCAACATCATCTACGGCGAATACGCTATCTCAAACCTCACTTGATGCTTTGAGCCTCCAGTGCCAATCCAGCCAACAGCCAATCGCAAGCGATGCTGAGGTCACCGTGCTTACTCTGGTTGGCAGTTCCATTGCTGACGCTCCGTTTGATACTTCTGCAGCCGAAATCGTCAGCTACGATTCATGTACCGATAAATTGTATGTCGTAAATGCTCAAGCAAAGAAAGTTGACGTGCTATCGATGAATACCGATAGCTCGCCAAGCTCTGAAGGCTCTATTGATCTTCAATCAGCGGCTGCAGCTTCTGGTATTGATATTGGTGCAGCGAACAGTGTGTCGACTCATCAAGGGTTAGTTGCTGTCGCGATTGAAAATGCCGACAAACAACAAAACGGCATCGTTGCACTTTATCGCTCAGACACATTAGAGCTGATCACCACTTATACGGCTGGCGCTCTGCCAGACATGGTGAGCTTCTCTAAAGATGGTCGTTATATTGCGTCAGCAAATGAAGGTGAGCCGAATGCGGATTACAGCATTGATCCTGAAGGTTCAGTAACGCTGGTGGATTTAGCGAATGGGCCGATGCAAGCGAAGGTCACTCAGATTAATTTCAAGGCATTTAACCAAGGTCAGCCTCGTCACCAGGAATTAACCGATAAGGTTCGAATTTCAGCTCCCGATGCGACCGTCGCTCAAGACCTAGAGCCTGAATACCTAACGTTTTCTGACAACGGCAAACTCTACGTTGCCCTGCAAGAGAACAACGCACTAGCAGCGATTGATGTCGCAACGGCAGAGGTGGATGCGATTCTTGGTTTAGGCGGCAAACCTTGGGATAGCGCGCAATTGGATGCGTCGAATAAAGACAAAAATATCGGCAACCTACAAAACTACGCGATGTTAGAAGGACTTTACATGCCAGACAGCATCACTAGCTACAGTGTCGATGGCAATACCTACATCGTGACGGCGAACGAAGGTGACGGCCGCGAGTATGGCATCAAGACGACGCAAAAAGTGTGTGACGACAAAGGCTTTGAGTGGGATGGCGATGACTATAAAGGCACTGAAAACTACACCACAGAAAAAGACTTTTGTATCGCTTATGTCGATGAAGTGCGTGGCAAGAAGTTAGACGTTGATGCGAACCACTCATTAGCGGGTGCATTGAAAGACAATAATCAATTGGCTCGCCTTAAGGTGATTAAGCCACAAGGGACACTCGCTGCTGACCAAAAGGTTCAAGCATTCGGCAGCCGGTCGTTCTCTATCTGGGATGAGTCAGGCGAGCTAGTGTTTGATAGCGGCGATGATTTTGCTCGAATCGTACTTGAGCAAGATCCTGCAAACTTCAACAGCACCAATGATAACAACCAAAGCGGTGACGATCGTAGTGATGATAAAGGCGTAGAACCTGAAGCGATCGAAGTGGCGGAGATCAACGGTAAGCACTATGCCTTTATCGGCCTTGAGCGCCAAGGTGGCATCATGGTTTACGACGTAACACAGCCTAAGAACGCAAGTTTCATCAGCTACTTGAACAACCGAGACTTCACACAATCAGTGTGCACTAAGGTTGATGAAGACGGTGATTGCGACAACGATACTTACAACTCGAAAGCGGGTGACCTAGGTCCAGAGTCAATTAAGTATTTCACTCGTTCTGGTAACCACTTTATTGCGGTTGGCAATGAAGTGAGTGGTAGCACGTCAGTTTACCGCGTTGAGTTCTAATCTCGCTTATTGCTAACAATTAAATTGAATCAAAACAAAAGCGCCACGACTTGTTAAGTCGTGGCGTTTTTTTAGTTCATAGCTTATTTCATCGCTGATTTAGTCGCGATAGCAAAGGCCTATGGCTGTTGCTTAGTTGGTGCTAGAGCAATCTCACGGATACATACGTTCTGTGGTTGTTGGTAAGCGAATGATACAGCGCGAGCAATGTCGTCAGCTGCCAATACGCCGCCCATGTCTTCTTTCCAAGAATCGTAACCGTCTTTGATCTCTTGAGATGTTGTGTGAGACAGAAGTTCAGTCTCTACAGCACCTGGTGCGATAGTCGTAACACGAACATTTGAAGCCGCCACTTCTTCACGAACGTTCTCAGAAATAGCATGTACCGCGAACTTAGTGCCACAGTAAGCTGCGTGGCTTGGGAATGTTTTCTTACCCGCGATTGAGCTGATGTTGATGATAGTACCTGTGTTGCGTTCCATCATTGGAGCAAGTACAGATTGCATGCCGTTTAGAAGACCAATCACGTTCACATCGAACATTGTCTTCCACTCTTGTGCGTCTTGAGTATCGATTTGACCAAGAAGCATTGCGCCAGCGTTGTTGATAAGCGCATCTACAGGACCAAACTTCTCTTCACCTTGTGCGATTGCTGCATCAAAAGACGCTTTGTCTGTTACGTCTACTTTCACTGACAGTGAATTTGGTAGGTTCAGTGTTTCAAGGCGGTCAATACGGCGAGCTAAAAGTAGCAGAGGGTGACCTTCATCGCTTAGACGACGAGCGATTGCTTCACCAATACCAGAGCTTGCACCTGTAATTACGATTAGTTTTTTCATTTTATTTCCTCTGTACTTTTATTGCGTCGGTTGGCTACGACGTATTGTTTAAGTGCATTCGAATCAAGTGTTTGTTGTCTTGCTTCGTTGCGATGGAGGTATATTAAGGAAAATAGCATTGTTGATATATAGCGCTTTACTTGAAACACTGTTGCTGTGGTGCAACAATAAAGCGTCTATCTCATAACTCCATTAGTAAGCTGGCGACTATGCTTAATCAAATTAACCTGTCTGATATTCGTTCTTTTGTGCTGATCGCTCGTTTAGGTAATTTCACCAAAGCGGCGGAGGAGTTGGATGCGTCGCGTTCCCACGTATCACGCCAAGTAAGTAGCCTAGAAAAGCAGATGGGTGTAACGCTGTTTATCCGCACTACTCGAACCTTGAGGCTGACTCACGCAGGGCAAGATTTGTACACGAGATGTGAACAAGCCTTAGATAATATAGACCAAGCGCTGATTGCTGCGGTTGATGATGTCGAAGAGGTACGCGGTGACATCAAAGTCAACTGTGTTGGCGGTTATTTAGGCGAAGTGATCATCGCGGATCTGGTCAATGAGTTTATGCAGCTCTACCCAGATATCAGCATCAGCCTTGATTTCAGTAGTAACCGAGTCGACTTGATTGAAGACGCTTTCGATATCGCTTTTCGTATGGGGAGCCTTGAAGATGCGGGCTTTATTGCGAGGAAGCTATTGGACATAGAGATGGGAACACTCGCGAGCCCAGAGTATTTTGCTCGCAAAGGAAAGCCTAACCACCCTAAAGAGTTGATTCATCACGACTGCTTAACGGGATCGGTGCGTAAATGGAGTTTTCAAGCGCTTGATGACACCAAGAAAACACTCGATGTTCATGTGACGGGCAGACTGCAATGTAAAAATGGGCGAGTGTTGGTGCAGGGCGCTAAGTCGGGAAATGGGATTATTCGTGTTCCAACCATCTATTGCGTGCAAGAGATCAATGATGGGCAATTGGAGCAGGTGTTTAATGAGTGGATAGTGCCGAAAGTGGACTTTTCAGCGATCTATCATCGAGACCGCTATCAACCGAGCCGAATTCGAACCTTCATTGATTTTGTGAAAGGCCGTTTTGAGCAAATGCCAGTCAGCTAAATAGTGCGTGCTGTCCATTATTTGGAATAGAGCGGATTAGCGTGGGCTTACATCTCGTCGATTTCGTTTTGTAGGTTTTCCAACTGCTCTAGAATCAACAAAAACTTCTCGCCGAACGGCGTCACTTGGTATTCAACTCTTGGTGGAAGTTCGTTGAACATCTGCTTATCCAAAATCCCAAACTCCACATTTCGCTTCAAGCATTCATTCAATACCTTGGTTGATAACCCTTCGACTGAGCGCACCATTTCACCAGGGCGATTAATGCCATTTGCCAGTAATTGGTAAACCGTTAGCGACCATTTACAGCCGTAGATGGTTTCTACCATGCGAGCTGAGCGCTCTGGTGCTGATTTTCTTGAAAAAAAGTTTTCCTGATTTTTCATAAAGATGTACCAATAAGTACCTACCTAACCGATTTGTACTTACTATTCATAGTGTTAGTTCAAGGCCTAAGATTACCACGTTCACATGACTTAGGAGATAAAAAAATGAACTTCACTAAAAATGGTATTGCAGTAGTAATCGGTGGCACGAGCGGTATGGGCTTTGAAACAGCGAAGCAATTAGTCGCTCAAAACATCCATGTGTTGGTTGTCGGCAATAACCCAACTAAGTTAGATAAAGCGGTGTCAGAACTTCAATCACTAGGCCATGCTTCTGGTTGGCAAGCTAACCTTTATGATGATGCGAGTGTGTCTCGCCTTATCGAACACCTTGAGTCGTTAGATGAAGGTATTGGTTACCTTGTTAATGCGGCGGGTTACTTCAACCCTAAAGCGTTTATTGAGCACCAAGAATCGGATTACGAGCAATACATGCAGCTTAATAAGGCAACCTTCTTCATTACTCAAGCGATAAGTAAATTGATGATCAAGAATGGCGGTGGCAGTGTGGTTAACGTTGGTTCTATGTGGGGCAAGCAAGCAATCAAAGCGACGCCATCTTCTGCTTATTCAATGGCTAAAGCTGGCCTGCACGCATTAACACAACACATGGCAATGGAACTGGCTGAACATAACATTCGTGTAAATGCGGTGTCTCCGGCTGTGGTTAAAACGCCGATTTACGAATCTTTCATCAAACCGGAAGAAGTGGATCAAGCGCTAGAAGGCTTCAACGCGTTCCATCCTATTGGTCGAGTTGGTTTGCCGAAAGACATCGCTAATAGCATTTCTTTCTTACTGTCAGACAGTGCAGATTGGGTAACGGGTGCAATCTGGGATGTTGATGGCGGTGTGATTGCTGGTCGTAATTAATTAGGATTCTTTTTAGGTGGCTGTCGCGTAGGCAAAATAGCAGCGAGATGGCCTCTTTGATCAGTATTCGCGTAGAATAGAAACGAGAAAGACAACAATAATAATTAAAACGATAACAAGAGTAAGGTCGGCATTATGTTCAACATGGACTTTTCAAAGAGACTGGTTATAGAAACCGACACACTAGATTGGGTCGCAAGCCCTGCTAAAGGGGTTTGGCGTAAGCCACTTGAAAGAGAAGAGAAAGAATCAGGTCACACGACTAGCGTGGTTAAGTACGATCCTGAATCTTCGTTTTCTGAGCACCCGCATCCGCAAGGCGAAGAGATATTCGTATTAGAGGGTGTGTTCTCAGATGAAACTGGAGATTTCCCTGCAGGCACTTATATCCGTAATCCCCCGGGCAGTGCGCATTCTCCATCGAGTAAAGAGGGCTGCACGATCTTAGTTAAGCTTAATCAGTTTGATGCGAGAGACTTAACGCAAGTTCGAGTCAATACGCTCGAAACGGAATGGCTACCTGGTATTGGCGGGTTACAAGTCATGCCATTACATGAGTTTGAGCACGAGCATGTCGCTTTAGTGAAGTGGCCTGTTGGCGAACGTTTTCAGCCGCACCGTCACTTTGGTGGAGAAGAGATCTTTGTGTTGTCGGGCACCTTTAAAGATGAACATGGCGTGTACCCGAAACATACTTGGATGCGTAGCCCTCACATGAGCGAGCATTTCCCTTATGTGGAAGAAGAGACGATCATCCTAGTGAAAACAGGTCATTTGCCACTGATATGATGATTATCTCGATAAGTAAAATAGAAAGCCGCTTACTAAAAGTCAGCGGCTTTCTGCTTTCTAGTGCCTATTGAGCTTACCTAATACACATTTGAGCATTAGTAAGCAACACCAATACGTTGGCGTGGGAATTTGCCAGCTTCGAGTTCATCAATCATCGCAATAGCGTAATCGCTGACTGAAATTTTGCTGTTACCATCTTCGTCGGTGAGCAGTTGATCGCCACCAGTGCGGTAGGTCGATAGTTTCTCGCCCGGGAATATTTCTGCGGCAGGGCTAACGAACGTCCAGTTAACTTCGCTATTAGATTGCTTGAACACTTCAAGAGCTTCGCCCTGTGCTAGCGCTTCGTTTTTGTAATCCGCAGGGAAGTCAGGAACAGTCACTAGCGGTACGTTTGGCGCTACTTCTAATGAGCCTGCTCCGCCAACCCAAAGTAGACGTTCGATACCAATGCTTGGTAGTGTATCAAGCAGCTTAGTTGCTGTGCTTTTTACGATGTCGTGATTACCTAGAGCGCGTCCGCCAATCGAAGTAATTACTGCATCAACGCCGGATAGTGCGTTTGCTAGATTTGCGGCTTCGTCTTGTAAATCAAATGAACGAACTTCAATGCCTTGGGTTTCTACGCGGATTGCATCTCTTACAACAGCAACAACTTCATGTCCGCGAGCTTGAGCTTCTTGAGCGATGTGACTACCAATCCAACCTGATGCACCTAATACTGCAATTTTCATAATGTCTCTCCAATTATCTAATTTATTGAGTCGTTTTCTCGACAGCCATTGCAGTCTAATAGCTCACTAGGTTGCGATAAATATCGCAAAATGATGTAGATTGTATCTATATAGTGATCTAATAAGGTTCGATAAGCTGCGAAATAATTCAAGGAGAGTGTGATGGATAGGTTGACGGCGATGCGTAGCTTTGTTGAAGTTGCGAATTGTGCCAGCTTCACCCAAGCAGCTGAGCATTTGGACATGAGTCGGTTGCAGGTTTCACGTCATGTTCAAGAGATAGAAGGGTGGCTGAAGCAGAGGCTATTACATAGGACGACTCGAAAGGTGAGCTTAACCGCGGCAGGGGAAATCGCTCTGCAGCGCTGTGAGAAGATCCTCCATGAGACCGCTGAGCTAGAAGTTACTTCACTCAATCAAACCGATGATCTTTCCGGAACCATTCGAATTGCAGCTCCGATTGGTTTAACTCAGCACATGTTGTTGGATGTGGTCGAACAGTTCACCGAGCGCCACCCTAATATCACGGTCGAACTGTTTGCCTCAGACCGCTTTACTCAGCTGGTGGATGAGAGGATCGATATTGCACTTCGTTATACCGATCAACCTGATGATAGTTTGATTGCACGAAAGCTAATGGTTATTGATTCAGTGGTGTGTGCCTCGCAAGCCTACTTAGACAAACATGGTGAACCTGAAACGGTCGAGGCGCTTCGACAACACAATTGTTTTCGTCACTTGAATGTTTCTAAGTGGGATTTTGTTAAGGACAATCAACACTATTCAGTTGAGGTGTCTGGCACTATCAAGGCTAATGATGTTGGAGTGCTAACTCGCGCCGCACAGCACGGGAAAGGGGTAGTTCGTTTACCTTGTGACTTAGCCAACCCACTGATTGCGAATGGCAAATTGATACGAATATTGGATGAGTTTGTTTCACCGAGTAGTGTGCTGTGGGCGGTGTATTTGTCTCGTAGTTATCAGCTGCCGGTTGTTCGTCAGTTCATTGATTTTGCCGCACAAGCTTGGTCTAGCGATATCAAATCTGGCGATGTTTGAAACTTCATAGGCAATGATACATAGCGATAGAATTTTAAAAGCTCATAAATACAAAAATCCGATATCAATGGTGATATCGGATTTGAACTCAATAATTCAGAGTTCCAGCACGCTCTCCTCTCACGAAGTCTTTACATGTAATGATGTACGGATAATCGGGTATTTATTACCTTTTCGTTTACGTCTGGTAAAGGCTGATACAAGTTTCTAGTAATGTCGGATAATACTTGGTCGTAAACTTGCGATACCACAGTAGATATATCACTGGTTAATTCGTACATGCTATCTGCTGGTTGGGTCGCTTCAGTGCTTGATGCGATCTCGGTGAGTGCATGCATCGCACGCGTGCAAATGGGTGACCCACTGCTGATCGGGCAGATAATCGATAATTGGTTAAGTTTGCGGTGTGTTTGAGATGCGTAGAATTTGAATCTCGCGTACTCCTCACGCTTCTCCATATCAGGTATGCACATGCGTAACTTGGTCAGGATCTCCATGCAGTCTAAGATCTGTTGCCAATTCATGTGATACTCACGGCTCATGTCTTCTCGCTCAGACTGAATAAGCCAGATGATCATCACTTCATCCATTAAGAACATGCTGTGACGTATCGTTTTGCCATGAATCGATTGGTTACGCACCAAGCTACGGTTTTGCCAGTCGCTGTGCATGGCGATGAGCTTGAGGTGATAGATGCGATACATAGGGCGGCTATCAAACGACACATGGGACTGAAGCAGTTCAGATACTTCAAGTATGTTGTCGTAAATCTCGTTCACTTTGCGAATCGAGTCGCTAGACAACTTATAAGCTAGAGCATAGTGCGTTGCCGCGCGATGTTTGCGTGATAACAACAATAATTCTCTAAGCAGAACTAAGGTTTCAAACCTGTGTGATAGCGCTGTTTGTCTCTTCCTTGAGAAATGAAACAGGGCCGCAAGTACTAATAGGGATAAACCCACTGAAATAACTACAAACATATTCAACTCCTAATATTTGTATACCTACTTAGTGGTAGTGCAGACACCGTGCCAAAATAAATAAGTGTTATATTTCAATTGCTTATGATTTACCTGTAATTATGGATGATCAATGATGGTGCATGACTTCACCATTCTAGTGAATGTTTCTCATATTTTGCAGGATTTTTTGAGAGGTTAGTCGTGGGCGATGAGATGGAACTTAGATTTCAGTGTAGGAAATGAAGAAGGCCTCACCCTTTATATACTTTTAACTAGAAAAAGCAGTAAGAGTGAGACCTTTCAATGTTCATTTCTGAGTTTCGTTAGCTTAAGAGCTAAGCGTTTAGCACTAAACGTTACGCAAGCTTAAGGTCGAACTCAGTGCGGTACATAACCATATCTTCAATGGTCAGTACTGGCATGTTGTGAAGTTTGCCGAAAGCAACGATCTCTGGCGCTTTTGCCATTGTGCCGTCTGGGTTGGTTACTTCACATAGTACGCCAGCCGATTGAAGACCAGCCATTTGCATAAGATCCACAGTACCTTCTGTGTGACCACGGCGAGCAAGTACGCCACCTTTACGCGCGCGTAACGGGAATACGTGGCCAGGGCGAGCTAGATCTGAAGGCTTAGCCGTTGGATTTGCAGCTGTCTTGATCGTTGTTACACGGTCAGCGGCAGAAACACCTGTTGTTACACCAACTTTCGCTTCGATAGTGACGGTAAACGCAGTTTGGTTTGCGCTGTTGTTATCAACAACCATAGGTGGAAGTTCAAGTTGGTTCGCTTGCTCGTCAGTTAGACACAGACACACAATGCCGCTGCATTCGCGGATCATAAGCGCCATTTGAGCATTCGTCAGGTGTTCTACTGAGTAGATGATGTCGCCTTCGTTCTCACGATCTTCATCGTCAAGTAGAAGTACGCCACGACCTTCGCGTAGAGCTTGCAGTGCATTTTCAACGCGAGTGATTGGTTCGCCAAATTCGGCAAGTAGTGAAGACTGATTCATGGTTAAACTCCTAAAATATCACCAGAATCAGGGCTGTATGAGGGATCTCAACCGAGCACAACAAAGCCTACTCATTACAAGTCAACTTTAGCTCATTATGGTTTTATCCAAAACGAAATGCACCCGCCTAAGTTGGAGGTACGAACCCAACTCACGCGGGTACGCCTTTCCAACTTAAACGAGTGTGTTTTCATTCTCTCTCATCCGGACTATAACCGTCGGCTCTGGCATCTCACCAGATCTGCTGACCTCGACGAATCGAGCGCTCGCGGGCTTATCTTTAGATTTTGCTAAGGACATACCGCCGGTGGGGAATTTCGCCCCGCCCTGAGAATAAAAATTAATAATCTGTTTTGCTTTTGAAAGCAGACCAGATGGTAATCCTTTCAATAGTGGATTTAAAGGACTGACAGCAAAGTTTTTAAGATTCTGGCCTTATAATCCGGTAAGTGTTCACTTTATCAGCAGAACGCGTCCGGTAGTCTATTAATGGGATGATGCCTTTGTCTCGTCTGGTTTCAGTGGTTTTTGCTATCTCTATGAACATAAATGGATGTTGAACATTATTGGTGCTGGCGTGGCTGTTCACCGAATCAATACTCAAGAGGTCCATTAATCGAATATTGTTACACCATGACGGCTGACTGACCGTTTTGACATAAAATTGATATTGACGATGCTAAGCTGCGATAGCATCCGACCACTTTATCTAAAAGATCTTAGCCATGACTTCTCTGTTCTCTAACAAATCCAAAGGCTTATTACTGCTCGTTCTAAGTTTGTATTCCCTCATACCCTTTTTGATCTTTGGATCTGACTTCGACCTTGGAAGTGCTGTTTTGCCTTTCTATGGCGCCTTCATAACGTTTGTGACTTACTCTGCGGGCAATCAAGGGTTCTTGGTAACACTAGCGATTTTGTCTTTAGTATTGTTCACGATGAAGTTTTCCAAAGCGAAGTTAGTCAGTCTTTGTCTGCAGCTCGGCTTGTTGTTGGTGCTTAGCTTTGCAGCGAAAACCTTCTTAAAGCATTCCACTGAGAGCCCTCGTCCTTATTCTGAGTATTTGGTGACGCAGGAAGTGGTTGATATGCCGGAAGTGTTTTACGAATTACCATTGGTTGAAAAGAATGCTGCGATTGAGTCTGTACAAGATAAGGTGAGCGAGTGGCGAACGCGTCACTGGTTGGGTGAAACTGACTACTCTTTCCCATCTGGACATATGATTTTCGTCGGTGTGTGTTTGGCGTTCTTTGGTGGTCTTCTCCTAGAGGCGAAACGCTTTTATCTAGTCGGCGGTTTACTGGTTTGGGCTGGTGGTGTCGCCTATAGCCGTGTTTGGCTTGGCATGCATCGACCAGAAGACTTAGCCGGATCTATTACCTTTGCGGGTTTGATCTATTTATTGGTGCCGCTTATCTCAGAGCAAAAAATAGAACGCTATTTACCTGCATTTTTGAAACAGACTTCTTAGGGATCCGTCCTCACTGCAAAAGAAGGGCTCAGATTAGCAGTACGTAATAAACGCTACTGATTGAGCCCTAGCTCTGCTTGCTTCTTTTTGGTTAGACCTAAGGACACAATTCGGTGTGACTCAATGAGATAGTATCTCAGCTCCTCATCCCTTTGTGGCGTGCTTTCAAACAGCTGAATCCATTTCATACCGCGTGAAGCAAAGTAGGGTGCGGGTTTATAGCCCGGCTCTTCTTTGAGAAAGTCGAAATTCTGAACGGACGCCTTGAAGATAAACGCAGGCTCATCTTTCGGTCCCCAACCACCAATCGCAAACACCTTGCCACCCACTTTCCAAACGTGCGAGTTATTCCACTGCATCACGTAGCTGGTGGCTGCTTGTGATTCACAGAATGCATTGAACTCGTCGTATGTCATAGAACGCCCTTTCATAATTTGGTGGTGGATCTGTGTGTTTGTTGTTTTATCGATGTTTCTGCTTCTAGCTAGCTAAGCCTTGCCAAATAGCAGTGAAGCCGCTGATAGAACATAGTAACAAAGAGCCGATACGTATCTTCTCTTTAGGAATGCTTTGCGTCGTCAATAACGCTACCTTGTAACCCAACCAAGCGGCAGGAAGTAGCGGGATTGTGATGATCAAATGGTGCATCGTGAAGAAGCCAATTGGGATCTGTACCAGTAATGAAATGATAGAACTAAACACAAAAAACGCAGATAGGTTACCACGAAGTTGATTGGCATCTTGGTGTTGAAGTAGGAGTGCCATTGGCGGCCCACCAATACCAGAGCTGGTACCGAAGAAGCCTGAGAAGAATCCCGCGATACCCATTTTGGCAGGCGTCGGTTCTAACCTAAACGGCAGTAAGCTAACAATCACGGCGAATACAACCAATAAGCCCAACCATAGTGATAACACGCTCGTTGAAACCATCACTAACAAAGCGCCACCTGCCAGTGACCCCGGAATGCGGCCCAGCAATGCGATTTTTAATCCGCCAATAGAGATATTTGCTCGATGTTTAAAAGCGTTGAATAACGAGATAAACAGACCGATTAAACAGATAGGTGCAGGTACATAATCAGGAGAGACCAAAAACAGCAGTGGAGCTGCAACAATGGCCAAACCAAAGCCGATTGCGGTTTGCACAAATGAGCCGACAAAAATAAGTGCCATTGCGATAAGGACAGTCTGATCCATGTATTCCATAAGCCTGCGGATTAGTTTTAAAGGAGCGGGTGGATACTATAAATGAAAACCAAGAGAATAGTCTTATTATTCAGTGAGCTTTATGCCAGTTTCGCTAGTTATAGTTTCTATTATCGCGACCAACAAAAAAGCGAGTGAGTATCTCAGGATGCTTCCTTTCAATACTCACTCGCTTTATTGGAACGACTTGTTGTTTACGCTAGTGGGGGAGTCAGCATAAAACGTTAAGCCATTGCCAATTTCAGTCGCTCAATGGGCTTGTCATTGATTGGTAAATGGATAAGTGCTGCTGCAAATGCCAGCACCACCGTTGACCACCAGATTGGCTCGTAAGAACCGTAGTAATCGTAAATACGACCACCCACCCAAGCGCCTAAGAAGCTACCCACTTGGTGAGTAAAGAATACCAAGCCGTACAACGTTGATAGGTAACGGGCACCGAAGATCTGACGAACTAAGCCAGACGTTAGCGGAACTGTACCCAACCAACAGAATCCAATGGCCGCACCGAAGATAGCCGCGGTTGATTCAGTCACAGGCAGAGTCACAAACGCACCGATAACCACAGTACGCACTAAGTACAGTGCAGACATAACGTGGCGTTTGCTGAACTTGTCGCCCATTACACCCCAGAAGTAAGACCCAAAGATGTTGAAGATGCCAACGTAAGCCAGTGCCATCGCAGCGCTGCTCGCGGGTAGGTCTTTATCTGCTAAATAGCTCGGTAAGTGCGTTGCGATAAACATTACGTGGAAACCGCACACGAAGAAGCCCGCGTGAATCAACCAGTAACCTTTGTGAGCAAACGCTTCAGACAACGCTTCTTTGAGTGTTTGGTTCTCTTCAGCTTGCGCTTGTTTGTTTGAGGCTGCTTTAGGCGCTCGCATGAACAGCGCAAAAGAGATCATCAAACAACACAGTACGCCAAACACTTGCATCGCACTCTGCCAGTCAAATTCATTCAGCATGTATTGTGCGCCCGGAATTACCGCGAACATACCAAATGAACCTGCAGCCGTGGTTAAGCCAAACGCCTTAGCCGCGTGCTCTGCTGGTACAACTTTCGCTACTGCGCCAAGCACGATCACGTAACTTGTCGCACTCAAGCCAAGACCAACCAGTGCGCCTAACGAAACGTAAAGCATGCTCGATTCGGTAGAAATTGAGGTAAGAAGTAAACCCAAACCGTAAGCACATGCGCCAGCAATAATGATGCGTCTTGCTCCCCATTTGTCAGCGGCCATACCAACAAAAGGTTGGAACACACCGAACAATAAGTTTTGTAGAGCAATAGAGAAGCTGAAAAACTCTCGACCCGTGCCGAAATGCTCTGAAATTGGCATCATGAAAATGCCGAATGATTGTCTGATCCCTAGACTGATAATAAGTGTGCCTATCCCTAGCCATACCAGTAAAGGAAAACGGAAAATGCTCATTCTAATACTCTTAAATTAATGGTGGTGATTTGAGTGGTCTTGCGCTGACATGTGTTGGTCAGTCATCTCATGGTGATGTTCGTGCCCAGAATGATCATGCCCTGACTGCTGGTGGCAACCACTGCTTACGGCATGCTGAGCCAAGAGATCAATCAATGGCTGACTGTGATGCACAATAACCAAACTAATGACGAGGAATAACGTCATTCTGGCAAGTTGGGCAAAAAGAGATTGTGAAAACATACGGTGTTGACATGCGCTCAATGTTGTAAGAAGTCGCGCATCATAGTGATGAGTCGGGTATGTATCAAATGACCATTTGTGATGTAGTCTATGCGTTTTATGCATAGATTGTCGCTTGATTGGAATTGGTATAAAACGCGCTCAATAAATAAGAAAACTTGAAGCTCGTTAGTTAATAGAAACAAGTATCTAATTAAGAATGAAAGTCTAAATTAAGGCTTATAACTAGCTGTTTAATTTAAAGTTTCACAAAGCTGTAAAAACTAATATACAAACTAATCACTAAGCAACATTGCTCGTTCACTCGACTTATCTGTCAAACATCGTAAATTTGGGCATAAATCGTTTCAAGACTACTGAAACGCGATGTTAAAAGATTCAGGGAGAGTCATTCACATGGATAAAGATCATAATCTTCGCGAAAACTTACTGGCACTGATCTTAGGTAGCGCATTGGTTTCACTCGGCGTTATCTTTTTCAACCAAGTCGGTTTGCTCACCGGGGGCACGGCTGGTCTAGCGATCTTCATTACCAAAGTAACAGATTTGAGCTTTGGCCAAGTATTCTTCGCACTTAACTTACCTTTCTATATTTTGTCGGTTGCTCGTATGGGCTGGCGCTTCACAATCAATACGTTTATCGCGGTTTCGATTGTTTCGTTCGCCGTGGATCACTTGTATCACGTGATTCAAATTGCCGAAATTCATGCATTGTATGCAGCTTTACTTGGTGGTGGCTTGATTGGTACCGGCATGCTGGTGATTTTCCGTCACAAGATGAGCTTAGGTGGCTTCAACATTCTGGCGTTGTTCTTACAAGAACGTTTTGGAATTCGAGCAGGTAAGGTTCAGATGGCATTAGACTGCACGATTGTTGTGCTTTCTCTGTTTATTGTTGATGTGTCATTGGTTCTTCTGTCTGTGCTTGGTGCGATAGTCACCAACTTGATTCTAGCAATGAATCATAAACCGGGGCGCTATCAACCTTTGGTAAAAGCGGAAGCAGCATAGTTCGGTTCGCTCAAGCTCTAGATTTGCTTAAGTAAAGAGTGATTTGCAGATTATGAAAACAACAAAGCCAGCATTAATTGCTGGCTTTGTTCTATTGAAATAACGGATTCGATGTAACGATTAACACTTGCCGCAGCTGGCGTTCGGCTTAAGCTCGCAATCAATCACATTGCCTTGTTGATCAAGGGACAAGTTACAACACTCTTCAAACAGGTTCTTAAGATCAGCACGGCTTTTTTGCACGCGGGATTTAACCGTTGAATAGCTGACGTTCTGCGCTTCTGCGATCTCTTTTTGGCTTTGGCGTTTGATGTCGACCGCAAGCAGTAGCGATGAACTTTGTTCTGGCAATGCCTGAATAAAAGGTTCAATACACAATGAAAGTTTCTGCTTAAATTCAGAGTCGTGGTCTAAATCGGTAAACCACAGATCTTCAGCATCAATTTGGCTATCACGTTGTTGGCGTGCATGCTTACGGTAGAAGTCGATAATGGTGTTGTTGGCTAACTGGAACAGCCAAGCCTTAACACTGCTAGCATCTTGTACCTTATCTAAGTTCTGATAGGTCTTAATCAAGATATCTTGGAGCAAGTCGTCTACATCCGCAGAGTTGTTGACCTTTGAATGCAGGAATGACTTTAATGCTTGCTGATACTCGGCCCAGACTTGTTCGAGCTTCAAAGGTGCATTAGTTGCACTGTTCATTTACGCAACATTCGTCTTGTAAGAAATCAATCACACCTTCTAGGCACTCATACTCCGCCACGCAGAATAGAGTTCTTCCTTCTCGTCTTTGGCTGATTAGGCCCGCAGACGCCAAGCTTGATATGTGGTGAGACAAGGTAGAACCGGGAATGCCTAGCTCTTCTTGTAGGCCGCCAACTGCAATGCCTTGGTAGCCAGCTTTAACGACACTCTTATAAATGGTTAGGCGAATAGGGTGCCCCAACTCTTTAAGTGCTTTCGCAACGACTTCTAAGTTCATATTAACTCCTCAAGATTTAATTTCGATGTTAGTCGAAATGTATGTCGAATTCAAATTTAAAAACGGTGTCTGTGTAAGTTATTGAAAAACTGTGTTTTCGAAAATCATTTCGATTTTTATCGAAATAATGCTTGTTCTGGAGCTGTTTATTTCTATAATTCGAGAATATTCGAAATTAAGGGTTGGTTACTTTTCTCATAGAGCCCGACCTTCAATCCAGTTTGGAGTTAATTATGAGCAATGAAATGTTAACAATGCTGAAAGACGCACTTGATATGTTCGCTTTCTTAGCAGTAGAGCTAATTATCCTTTTCTTAGCGATCAGCTACATTGTTGGGATTCTTCAAGAGTTCCTTACACCAGAAAAGATTCAATCTATCCTGAGCTCACGTAATGGTAAGGGTTATGTAGTAGCAGCACTACTGGGTGCAATTACACCTTTCTGTTCATGTTCGACCATTCCTTTCTTAAAAGGATTGCTGCGTGCAAGAGCGGGTTTCGGTCCAATGATGGTGTTCCTATTTGGTAGCCCACTATTGAACCCAGTGATCATTGGTTTGTTTGTGATTACCTTCGGTTGGCAAGTTGCTGTGTTCTACTTCCTTGTAGCAATGACGGTGTCTGTAGTGGCTGGTTACGCACTTGAGAAGCTTGGCTTTGAGCGTTACGTAAAACCTGAAGCGTATGAATCAACAGGTTCAGCTTCAAGCTGTGGCACTAGCTGTGGTGACTCTGCTCCTAAGAAAGCAGCACCGGTTAAAGCAGAATCTTCATGTGGTACAAGTGCATGTGGCGAACCCGCACCCGTAATGGCGAAAGAGACATCTTGCTGCGATTCTAAAAAAGAAGAGCCACAAGTAACGGTTTCATGCTGTTCAGCGGATGGAAGCGCAACAGCTGAAATCGTAGAGAAGAAAGAACCTAGTCGTTGGATGAGAATTTGGTTCTCAACTTGGAAAGACTTCAAACAAGTTTTCCCTTACCTAATGATGGGTACCGCGATTGGTTCATTCATCTACGGCTTCATTCCTACAGACCTAATTGCACAGTACGCTGGTGAAGGTATGTGGTATGCGATTCCAGTAGCTGCCGTGATTGGTATTCCACTGTACATTCGTGCTGAAGCGGTAATCCCATTAAGTGCAGCTCTAGTACAGAAAGGTATGGCGTTGGGTTCAGTAATGGCATTGATCATTGGTAGTGCAGGTGCAAGTTTGACGGAAGTTATCCTGCTTAAATCAATCTTCAAAAATCAGATGATTGCGGCCTTCCTATTCGTAATACTAAGTATGGCGATTGGTGCGGGTTACCTATACACCTTCATCTTTGGTTAATCTTAGATAACACCATCGATACGAAAATATAGCTAATAAAAAAGAGCTCACCTTGTTGAGCTCTTTTTGTTTAGCTTATCAGTCCGGAGGCTAGAAACCGCGAATATCCAGCTCATTATTGATCAATACAACGCACTGAGAAGCAAACAGCATGTTCGGGCCTAAGCTGATCTTTTCTGTTCCTAAGCGCTTTAAGCTGTTGTAGCTTTTCTTCGGCATTGGGATGTGGTCAGTCAGAAGGAAACATGGGTTTTCCGCAATCTCTGCATCACGGATAAAGTCGCCTTTTTTATCCATCATGTACAGCTGGTGGTCTTCGGCCAGTTCTTTGACCAACTTTTCAAAGCTCATCGTACGAACAGTGATGCCCGGTTCTACCTGACGAGTCTGCTCTTTTGTCATGCCTTGAGAAGCGTCAACCGCTCTTACTACCGCAGATAACAGTGCAGATTCATGAAAGCCGCCAATGTTGGTGATTTCATTTGAATCGAATGTAATGGTACGTGAAAAGTCTTTAGTACTTTCTAGCACAAGATGCACGGTGACATTCTCACGGTGAGATTGAGCAACGAAGATCGTGTTCATCAGAGTATGAGCCAGAATCTCAGTATGAGCGTCTTGCCCAACACCTTCTAAGATAAGTTTGCTCTCTGTAGGGGCTGCGCGAGCGCGTAATACAAATGAACGCATGGAATGTACCTTGTCAGTATGTGATAAAGCGAAACGGACTTTATCAACATGAATTGATGAATAACCAAAATTGTGGCGGTATGTAACTCTTTTCTATTAATGAAGTCAAATGGAGTTGCACTTAGCACCAACCCGCGAACTTTGAGTATTAAATAGAGAATGACCACATTACAAGACGGTAAGGGTTGAAGCGAACCAATGTTTACATAGATAGTATGCGCAAAATTATAAAGTGACTTACATAAGGAAGCTGTCGGTGAAGTTACAGAAGATTAATAAAGAAGAATATAGAAAGAAGATGAACCTGTTGTTGGTGTCATTAGTTGGGTCACTTGCATTGTTTGCCATTGTATTCGGCACCATTCTGATCGAATTGTTTGGCTCGGCGACTTCAATTACTGGTGAATCGACAGGGAACTTTCATTTGAACGTACTTGGGGTGATCTTATCTGTCGCTTTGAATGCGTTTATCGCAAGCCGAGTGAAAGGGCATGAGTATTTCAAAGAAGCGCTTTATGTATGGAACCTGAAACAAATCCACAATCAAATCTATCGTAAGCTCAAGCGCATTCAGCCAAAAGCGGAACAAGGCGACCGAGACGCGCTGACTATCCTTTACTTCTATTACACTACGCAAAAACAGGTATACGACCTAGACAATAATACGTTGACGATAAAAACGGTTCAGCAGTCGCTAGATAACATCGTAGAGCTGAGTGATAAATGGAGTATTGAACTAGATATAGAGGCTTTTTCGAAAGATTTAGTCGCAAAATTTTAAGTGATATGCCTGTAATTGTATGAGCTTTGACCTGTGAAAGACGCTTTTGACGTAAAAGTAGACACTTAAGCAACTTTTTTGAATTTTTATCAAAAAAGGGGTTGCCATGCTTACGATGATCTCTATAATGCCGCCTCACTGACACGGCAGACGCCACAAGGCTTCAGCGGTAATCAGTAAGACGGAAAGTTCGAAACAAATTAATTTTAAAAAGTGTTTGACACTTAAGATTAAATCGCTAGAATTCACGTCCGCTTTCAAAGGTTTCTTTGTAAAAAGAAAGTTTCGATAAGCAAAGCTCTTTAACAATTTA